>NZ_JBIUWM010000081.1:0-18515 GCF_044743445.1 Pseudomonas sp. NPDC087615
GGCTGTGGGTACGCACCAGACGTTGCGGCAAACGATAGCGCAACCAGCCCCGTGTGCAGGCGAGTATTTCAACATCTTCACGTTCCAGGCCAACTTCTTCGTTCAGCTCGCGGTACAAGGCGTCTTCCGGCGTCTCTTCAGGGTTGATTCCCCCTTGTGGAAACTGCCAGGCATCTTGATTGATACGGCGAGCCCATAGCACCTGGCCGGCGTCATTCGTCAGAATGATCCCGACATTGGGGCGGAAACCATCGGGGTCGATCACGGCAACAACCTCGCAAACGCATGTCGCCGCATTGTTCCACAAAGCTTGATAAGGCGGCAACGAAGGTTCCTACCTTATGTGCACTCTTGTGAAAAGACCGTATTCTTGTCGCCTTTTTACTGACTTTTCAGCGGGTAACTGCAATGCGCCTGGCACTCTTCGATTTGGACAACACCCTTCTGGGCGGCGACAGCGACCACGCTTGGGGCGACTATCTGTGTGAACGCGGCTTCCTCGATCCGATCGCGTACAAAGCGCGCAACGACGAGTTCTATCAGGATTACCTGGCCGGCAAACTGGATAACGCCGCGTACCTGAACTTCTGCCTGGAGATTCTAGGCCGCACCGAAATGGCCGTGCTTGATCAATGGCACAACGACTACATGCGTGACTGCATCGAACCGATCGTGCTGCCCAAGGCGCTCGACCTGCTGAAAAAGCACCGCGATGCCGGCGACAAACTGGTGATCATCACCGCGACCAACCGCTTCGTGACCGCGCCGATTGCCGTTCGTTTGGGCGTTGAAACCCTGATCGCCACCGAGTGCGAAATGGTTGATGGCCGTTACACCGGGCGCAGCACCGACATTCCGTGCTTCCGTGAAGGCAAGGTGACGCGCCTGAATCGCTGGCTGGAAGAAACCGGGCATTCGCTGGAAGACAGCTACTTCTACAGCGATTCGATGAATGACCTGCCACTGCTGGAGCAAGTGGCGAACCCGGTGGCCGTGGATCCGGATCCGAATTTGCGTGCTGAAGCCGAAAAACGTGGCTGGCCGGTCATGACTCTGCGCGACTGATGACGCCATCGCTGGCAAGCCAGCTCCCACAGGTTTCTCGGTCGTCCACATAATCTGTGTTCACCGAAAACCCCTGTGGGAGCTGGCTTGCCAGCGATTGGGGGCAACCCTGTCTCAAGCCTTAAACAGGCTTGGCCCCCATCAACGCCGCAATGGCGAAAAATCCAACACCACTGACAATCGCCAGCGCCAGACTGAATTTCCAGTTGCCGCCCCCGCTCGTCCACCGTCGATTCAGCCGAACAAGCAGCCAAACGGCACTCAACGTGGCCACGGCATAGATCACGCTGGAGCCCAGAATCCAGAACTGCCCCAATGGCCAGCCAATCAGATGCACCAGCCACCAGCCGGTGAAGGGCATGCTCAACATGCCGATCAGCATCAAACACCAGACAAACAACCACGGACGTTGCATCGTGCTGGCCGGCCCTTGACTGCGATTACGCCAGGTCAGCGCGGCGAGCCCCAGGCCGCTGGTGAGTATCACTACGGTTGCAGCGACGTGAAGGACTTTCAGGGTGGTCAGGGTTTCCATGGGTTTCTTTTCCTTGGGCCATGCCCATCAGCGTAGCCGTTCAGCCAAGAAACAGCTTATAGGCCGGGTTGTCGCTTTCGTCCCAGTACGGATAACCGATTTGCGCCAGCGCCTCCGGCACCAGATGCCGCTCATCGTGGGGCACTTGCAGCCCGGCGACCACCCGGCCATCCGCCGCGCCGTGGTTGCGGTAGTGGAACATCGAGATGTTCCAGCGCCCGCCAAGTTTGTTGAGGAAGTTGAACAGCGCGCCCGGACGCTCCGGGAATTCGAAGCGCAGCACCACTTCATCAACCACCTGCGCCGCACGCCCGCCGACCATGTGACGGATGTGCAATTTGGCCAATTCGTTGTCGGTCAGGTCAATGACCGGGAAACCCTGCTCGGTCAGGCTCGCCAGCAGTGCGCTGCGCGGGTCGTTTTCCGGATGCGTCTGCACGCCGACGAAAATGTGCGCTTCGCTGCCGGTGTTGTAGCGGTAGTTGAATTCGGTGATCTGGCGCTTGCCGATGGCCTCGCAGAACGCCTTGAAGCTGCCGGCCTTTTCGGGAATGGTCACGGCGATGATCGCTTCGCGGCCTTCGCCCAGTTCGGCGCGCTCGGCAACGTGACGCAAGCGGTCGAAGTTGACGTTGGCGCCGGAGTCGATGGCGACAAAGGTCTGGCCGCTGACGCCGCGCAACTCGACGTACTTCTTGATCCCGGCCACGCCCAAGGCGCCGGCAGGCTCGGTGATCGAGCGGGTATCGTCGTAGATATCCTTGATTGCCGCGCAGATCTCGTCGGTGCTGACGGTAATCACTTCATCGACATAATCTTTGCAGATGTCGAAGGTGTGCTGGCCGATCTGCGCCACCGCGACGCCGTCAGCAAAGATGCCCACGGTCGGCAACACCACGCGTTCGCCGGCAGCCATGGCGGCTTGCAGGCAGTTGGAGTCGTCGGGCTCGACGCCGATGACTTTGATGTCCGGACGCAGGTATTTCACGTAGGCGGCGATACCGGCGATCAGGCCGCCGCCGCCGACCGGGACGAAAATCGCATCCAGTGGCTGCGGGTGCTGACGCAGAATCTCCATCGCCACGGTGCCCTGCCCGGCAATGGTGTGCGGATCGTCGTACGGGTGGATGTAGACGTAGCCTTTTTCATCGACCAATTTCAGCGAGTAGGCCAGGGCTTCCGGGAACGAATCGCCGTGCAGCACCACTTTGCCGCCACGCGAGCGCACGCCTTCGACCTTGATCTCCGGGGTGGTCTTGGGCATGACGATGGTGGCTTTGACGCCCAGCACTTTCGCCGCCAGGGCCAGCCCCTGCGCGTGGTTGCCCGCCGACGCGGTGACCACACCACGTGCGCGTTCTTCGTCGCTCAGTTGGGTCAACTTGTTGTAGGCGCCCCGAATCTTGAACGAGAACACCGGCTGCAAGTCTTCGCGCTTGAGCCAGATGTCATTGCCCAGCCGCTCGGAGAGCTGGCGAGCGTTCTGCAACGGGGTTTCTACGGCAACGTCATAAACGCGCGAGGTGAGGATCTTTTTGACGTACTGTTCGAGCATCGGAAAGCATCACTGAGCGGTTGGGCAGGGCCAAGGAGTCTAACCCGGCTTTTGCCCGGGCGACCACACGATTGCAGAGGTTTTAGACCCGCTTGGGGCTATAATGCCGGCCTTTCCGTTCTCACCTTGCCCGCTTCCGGAGCCCGCATGACCCAGGATCAACTCAAACAGGCAGTGGCTCAGGCTGCTGTCGACTTCATCCTCCCGAAACTCGACGACAAAAGCATCGTCGGTGTCGGCACCGGCTCCACCGCCAACTGCTTCATCGACGCACTGGCCCAGCACAAGGGCGCATTCGATGGCGCGGTCGCCAGCTCCGAAGCCACCGCCGCGCGCCTCAAGGGCCACGGGATTCCCGTCTATGAACTGAACACCGTCAGCGACCTGGAGTTCTACGTCGACGGCGCTGATGAAAGCGATGAACACCTGAACCTGATCAAGGGCGGCGGCGCGGCCCTGACCCGCGAGAAGATCGTCGCGGCCGTGGCCAAGACCTTCATCTGCATCGCCGACTCCAGCAAATTGGTGCCGGTGCTGGGCGAATTCCCACTGCCGGTGGAAGTCATCCCGATGGCCCGTAGCCACGTGGCCCGTCAACTGGTGAAACTGGGCGGCGACCCGGTGTACCGCGAAGGTGTACTGACCGACAACGGCAACATCATCCTCGACGTGTTCAATATGCAGATCACTAATCCGGTGGAGCTGGAAACGCAGATCAACGCCATTGTCGGCGTGGTCACCAACGGCCTGTTCGCCGCGCGTCCGGCGGATCTGCTGTTGCTGGGCACGAGTGAAGGTGTGAAGACGCTGAAGGCTGAGTAAGCCAGACTGCCCACATTTTTGTGGGCAGATACATGCCCCCACCTGTGGGAGCAAGCCCCACATTGGTTTTTTGCGGTGCGAGTCAGTTTTGGGCGGGCTTTTTGAAGACGTAAAACAAGTTTGGCTCACTCACCAGGTACAGCGTCCCGTCGTCATCCATCGCAATGCCTTCCGCCTGCGGCACGGTTTTCTGCAAACCTTGCCGGCCCTTGCTCAGCGACAGGGTGCTCAACGGGCGCCCACCCACATCCAGTTCCAGAATCAGCCCCGACTCATCCGACAGTGCCAGCAAATGCCCGCTGCGCTCGTCGTATTGCAGGCTCGACAGATCACGCACGAACATGCCGGCATCCCGCTTGGGATTGTTGATCACATGCACCGCATAGGACTTTTCCGGGTTGAAGTGCGGGAAACCGTGCACTTCGTAGATCAGCATCGGGTCGCGCTCTTTCGCGACAAACAAGCGCTTGCCCACCGAGTCATAAGCCAGCCCTTCAAAACCCTTGTTGCTGCTCGCGTGCACACCCAGGGTCATTTGCTCGGCGTCCGCCGCATCGAGGAACGTGGTGACATCTTCCAGGTGAATCTTGATCAACCGCTGCTGGCGCTCGTCGGTGATCACATAAGTATCGGCACTGATGAACTCAACCGCCTCCGGATCACCAAAGCCGATCAGTGCGATGCGGCGCAGGATTTTGCCCTCCAGCGACAGTTCGACCAGCTCGGCATTTTTGTTGGTGACCGTGAACAGGCTGTTGCGCACCGGATCGTAGGTCAGCGCCGACACGTCATCGTCCAGCCCTTCGATTACCCGCGCCTCGATCTCCACCCGATATTGATCCAGACCAATGGCCTCGCTGCTTAGCGGTTGCCACAGGGTGTGCAGATTGAACCAGGCACGCTCGAACAGGCGCAGGTACTGGCCGATCGCGATCAACGCGATCAGAGCAATCACCGAAAGGGTGACAAGGAGAGGCTTGGGACGGGCAAATCGACGCATGCAGGAGGGCTCGGAATCAAAACAGGCGGATGAAATATCACGCCTGTCTGAAATGAAGCTTAATGGCCACTTGCCTTGGACGACAAGAGCCTCCCCAGCAAGGGCATTACTTCTGCTTTTCGAAGCGATAGAACAGGTTCGGCTCGCTGACCATATACAGCGTGCCCGCCTCGTCCAATGTCACGCCTTCGGCGCGGGGAATGGTGCTCTTCAAACCGTTGAAGCCGCCAAGCAGGGTCATGAAACTGACTTGCTCGCCCTTCTCGTCCAGCTCCAGCAACAGGTGCGAGTCAGCCGACAACGCCAATGTGTGACCGGTGCGCGGGTCAATTGCCAACGCCGAGAGATTGCGAATGTCGAGCTCATCACTGTCCAGCTTCTGCTTGTCGCCTTTGAGCGTCTGGCTGCCATCGCTTTTCCAGGTGAACAGCGCCGGTGGACGCTCCTCGCCCAGCAGGAACTGCTGATTGCGCGCATCCCAGGTGATCGCTTCGAAAGCTTTGTTCTGGTCTTTCGACGGGCCAAGGTCGTACTTGGGGAAATTGGCGATGTTCAGCTCACGCGTATCGGCATCGACCTTGACGATCGACAGCATGTGCAGACGCTCATCGACAATGGCCATCAGGCCGTTTTCCATGATCGTGACGCCTTCCGGGTTGGCCCAGCCCACCAGCGGCATCTTGCGCAGCACATCGCCTTGCAGGGTCAGTTCGACCAGAAACGGGTTCTTGCCCATCACCGAGAAAAGGGTTTTGGTCTGCGGGTTGTAGGCCAGATCCGACGCCTCATCCTTCTCCATGCCCGGCAGCGGCTTGGCATCGATGACCGCCCGGTAATCCGGCAGCCAGACACTTCCCTTTTGCTCGGCCGGGCTTTCGAAACGCTCCAGTACCCACAGCGCACCGCGATCATCCCAATGCATCAGATGCGCCAGCCCATACGCTGCGACGATCACCAGCAATAGCCAGGAATACCAGCGCAGGGCGAAACGTGAGCGGCGAGGGGTTTTGAGCTGAGTTTGAGATGCCATCGAGGGATGCGTTCCGAAAATTCAGGCTATGGGTAATAGCACAAAGAGGCCGGCTCAGACGCCAGAATGACGGAAATTATCCAGACGGGATGTGAAAAAAACGGCAAATGGCGAGATTGTCGTGGTTTGTCCCCGATCTTCGGGTCACCACAAACCAATGTGGGAGCGGGCTTGCTCGCGAAGGCGTCGGATCAGTCGACATCTTCGTTGACTGACAAAATGCTTTCGCGAACAAGCCCGCTCCCACAGGTTTTTGCAGTGTTGCGGTTAGCGCACGCTGCTGGTGAAGCGGCTGGCGCCGACCAGTTCCAGCACGATGTCGTCGCCGACATTCAGCGGGCCAACGCCCACCGGCGTGCCGGTGAGGATCACGTCACCGGCCTGCAGCGAGAAGCAGCCGGCCATGTGCTGGATCATCGGCACGATCGGGTTGAGCATCGCGCTGCTGTTGCCGTCCTGACGGACTTCGCCGTTGATGGTTAGACGGATGCCGATATCGGTCAGATCAGCAAAGGTGCTGCCCACCACGAACGGGGCAAGCACCGCCGCGCCGTCGAACGACTTGGCGATTTCCCACGGTAGGCCCTTGGATTTGAGCTCGGCCTGCTTGTCGCGCAGGGTCAGGTCCAGCGCCGGAGCGAAACCGGAGATCGCATCGAGCACTTCTTCACGGCTTGGCTTGGTCGACAGTGGCTTGCCGATCAACACGGCAATTTCCGCCTCGTAGTGCACCGAACCGCGCTCGGTCGGAATGCTGAAACCGCCTTCCAGCGACACCACGCAACTGCCCGGCTTGATGAACAGCAATGGCTCGGTAGGGACCGGGTTGTCCAGTTCCTTGGCGTGTTCGGCGTAATTACGGCCAATGCACACCACTTTTCCCAGCGGGAAGTGAATACGCGTGCCGTCGACATACTGGTGCTGATAGCTCATTTACCGACTCCTGCCTTCATTGATTCATCAGAGATTGCCAATCAAACCGCGAAGATCTTGCCCGGGTTCATGATGCCGTTCGGGTCGAACACCGCTTTGACCGCTTTCATGTATTGGATCTCAACCGGCGAGCGGCTGTAGGTCAAGTAATCGCGTTTGGTCATGCCCACGCCGTGCTCGGCGGAGATCGAGCCGTTGTACTTCTCGACGGTTTCGAACACCCACTTGTTGACGGTGGCGCATTTGGCGAAGAACTCGTCCTTGCTCAGGTTTTCCGGTTTGAGGATGTTCAGGTGCAGGTTGCCGTCGCCGATGTGGCCGAACCAGACAATTTCAAAGTCCGGATAGTATTCGCCGACAATCGCGTCGATTTCCTGCAAGAACGCCGGTACTTTTGACACGGTGACCGAGATGTCGTTCTTGTACGGGGTCCAGTGCGAAATGGTCTCGGAGATGTACTCGCGCAGCTTCCACAGGTTCTGCAGCTGGGTTTCGCTCTGGCTCATCACGCCATCCAGCACCCAGCCCTGCTCGACGCAATGTTCAAAGGTTTCCAGCGCGCTGTTGGCCACTTCTTCAGTGGTCGCCTCAAACTCCAGCAGCGCGTAGAACGGGCAATCGGTTTCAAACGGCGCCGGCACATCACCGCGACCCAGCACTTTGGCCAAGGCCTTGTCGGAGAAGAATTCGAAGGCGGTCAGGTCGAGTTTGCCCTGAAAGGCGTGCAGCACCGGCATGATCGAGTCGAAATCGGCGGTACCGAGGACCATCGCCGTGAGGTTTTTCGGCGCACGATCCAGACGCATGGTCGCTTCAACGACAAATCCAAGGGTGCCTTCGGCGCCAATGAACAACTGCCGCAAGTCATAACCAGTGGCGTTCTTGATCAAATCTTTGTTCAGCTCCAGCACGTCACCTTTGCCGGTGACCACCTTCATGCCGGCAACCCAGTTGCGGGTCATGCCGTAGCGAATGACCTTGATCCCGCCAGCATTGGTGCCGATATTGCCGCCAATCTGGCTGGAACCCGCCGAAGCGAAGTCCACCGGGTAGTACAGGCCCTTTTCTTCAGCGACGTTCTGCAAATGCTCGGTGACCACGCCAGGCTGACACACGGCGGTGCGGTCAGTGAGGTTCACGTCGAGAATCTGGTTCATGTAGTCGAACGACACGACCACTTCGCCATTGGCGGCCACCGCAGCGGCGGACAGCCCCGTGCGCCCGCCCGAGGGCACCAGCGCGACCTTGTGGGTGTTGGCCCAACGGACGATGGCCTGCACCTGTTCGATGGTCTTGGGAAAAACGATGGCAGTGGGCGCCGGGGCGAAGTGTTTGGTCCAATCCTTGCCATACGTGTTCAGGGAGTCGGCGTCGGTCAGGACCTTGCCAGGCTCGACCAGGGTCTTCAGTTCATCAATCAGCGCAGGATTGGTCATCGACAGAACTCTCGAACAATTCATGGTCATCCTGAGAACGCTTCACGTCGCAGGAATGAGTGTTTAGCGGGGCGGCTATGCTAGCATACCGACCCCGCAGAACAGCGCCCAAGGCCAGTTCTGCGGCGACGGCTTTCCTGCCGTTCGGGTCAGCTCCAGGCTGCTCCCCTCCCTGCCATTTTTCTCCGGGATACAGGTTTACGCAGATGAGCAAGACTTCTCTCGATAAGAGCAAGATCAAGTTCCTTCTTCTCGAAGGCGTCCACCAATCGGCTGTCGACGTCCTCAAGGCGGCGGGCTACACCAGCATTGAGTACCTCACAGGTTCTCTGCCGGAAGCCCAGCTCAAGGAAAAGATCGCTGACGCTCACTTCATCGGCATTCGTTCGCGCACCCAACTGACTGAAGAGATCTTCGATCACGCGAAGAAGCTTGTCGCTGTCGGTTGCTTCTGCATCGGCACCAACCAGGTTGACCTCAGTGCCGCCCGCGAACGCGGTATCGCCGTGTTCAACGCGCCGTACTCCAACACTCGTTCCGTTGCCGAACTGGTGCTGGCCGAAGCGATCCTGCTGCTGCGCGGCATCCCTGAGAAAAACGCTTCCTGCCACCGTGGCGGCTGGATCAAATCCGCAGCCAACTCCTTCGAAATCCGAGGCAAGAAGCTGGGCATCGTCGGCTACGGCTCGATCGGTACTCAGTTGTCGGTCCTGGCTGAAGGCTTAGGGATGCAGGTGTTCTTCTATGACACCGTGACCAAGCTGCCATTGGGCAACGCGACCCAGGTCGGCAACCTGAACGAGCTGTTGGGCATGTCCGACATCGTGACCCTGCACGTTCCGGAAACTGCTGCGACCCAGTGGATGATCGGCGAGAAGGAAATCCGCGCCATCAAGAAGGGCGGCATCCTGATCAACGCAGCACGCGGTACCGTGGTCGAGTTGGACGCCCTGGCGGACGCGATCAAGGACAAGCACCTGATCGGCGCGGCCATCGACGTGTTCCCGGTGGAGCCACGCTCCAACGACGAAGAGTTCGAAAGCCCGCTGCGTGGCCTGGACAACGTGATCCTGACCCCGCACATCGGTGGTTCGACCGCTGAAGCGCAAGCCAACATCGGTCTGGAAGTGGCAGAGAAACTGGTCAAGTACAGCGACAACGGTACGTCCGTATCGTCGGTGAACTTCCCGGAAGTGGCCCTGCCGGCTCACCCTGGCAAGCACCGCCTGCTGCACATCCACGAAAACATTCCGGGTGTGATGAGCGAGATCAACAAGGTCTTCGCCGAAAACGGCATCAACATCTCCGGTCAGTTCCTGCAGACCAACGAGAAAGTCGGTTACGTGGTGATCGACGTCGACGCCGAGTACTCGGACCTGGCGCAAGAGAAGCTGCAGCACATCAACGGCACTATTCGTAGCCGTGTGTTGTTCTAAGAGCAGCTTCAAGCTTGCAACTAAAAAAAGGGGAGCCCAGCGGCTCCCTTTTTTTATTTCACCGTTACGGTGATCTTTTCCGAAACGATGGGCGGATCGAAAGCCATGTGGCTCTTGTCGCCCAGTTCCAACTGCAAAGTGTGCTTGCCTGGCGTCAGCGTCAGTTCGGTTTCAGTCTGGGCCTTGCCGAAATGGATATGGTTGGCGTCTGCCGGAATCACAGCGCCCGCAGGAACACTGCTCTTGGCGTCGACCAGCAGGTGATGGTGGCCAGTGTTAGTTGTGAGATCGCCAGCGGGCGCCAACGCAATGCCCTTTACTGCAAATTTGACCTTGAAGGTCTTGTCGACAACGGCGCCGCTGCTCGGCTCGACGATGCTTACGGAAGCCCCCGCCGGCGCTGGCGTGGCAGCGCTGGCCATCATCGACGCGCTCAATAGAAGGCCAGCCAACGCGGCTCGTGACATAAACGTTTTCATTCTCTTCTCCAGTTTTTCCGTAAAATCCGCGTGGTCATGACAACTTCATGACCATTCGTTGTCGAAGGCACTCGACAACCATAGCAAAGCGAGCCTGACTCAGAGCATCGCGATAATGATTTCAAAGGAGTGACCATGCGTTTTCTGCCTGGCCTGATCTGCCTGCTACCCCTTCTGAGCCCGCTGGCTCATGCCGAATTGATTGATGACGTCAACGACCGTGGCGAGTTGCGCATCGCCCTTGAGGCTAATACACCGCCCTTCAATTACATGGATGGCGACAAACTCACAGGGTTCGAGGTTGAGCTAGGGCAATTGCTGGCCAACGAACTGGATGTTCGCGTCGATTTCATCGTCACCGACGAGGGCGATCTGCTCCAGGGCGTTGAAAGCGGCAAGTACGACGTCGCGCTCAATCACATAGCACTGACACCCGAACTCAAGGATCGTTTCGACTTCAGCGAGCCATACAGTCAGGTCGATTCGCAATTGCTGGCGAAGAAAGACGAGCAGCCACAGCCGATGGTGCTGGTGCAGGCGTTGACCGAGAAGAAGCCTGCGGCGAGTGCACCGGTGGACCTGGCGATTCCGTTTCAGAAGGGCAACCCGGCGTTTCATTCCAGCCTTGAGGGTGCGTTGCAACGGATCAAGGCGGATGGGCGATTGGCGGCGTTGTCCGAGAAGTGGTTCACCAAACCCGAGTGAACACAAAACCTGTGGGAGGGGGCTTGCTCCCGAAGGCGTCGTGTCAGTCAATGCAGATGTTGAATGACCCACCGCTTTCGCGAGCAAGCCCGCTCCCACACGGGAATCTGGGGTGGGCTTTTAATCGAGTTGTGTCAGGGCTGTTGCAGCCTGCGACAATTCAAGCTCGCTGAAGACTTGCACGCCATGGCGTTTGAGCAGTGCAGCTGTCACGCCTTCACCGCTGACTTTCACTCCACTGAACGTGCCGTCATACGTCAGCAGATTGCCGCACGACGGGCTATTGGCTTTGAGCACCGCCACCCGAATACCGTGCTTGCGCACCAACTCTAGTGCCTGCCGCGCGCCATCGAGAAACTGCGCACTGACATCCTCACCGTCGGTGGTGATGACCGAAGCAACGCCATCCAGCACCTCGCCACCCTGCCCGCCCGGAATCTCCGCTGCCGCCCGTGGCGTCGGCAAACCACCCGCGACTTCCGGACACAACGGCACAACCCGACCTTCAGCAATCCACTGTTCCAGCAAATCAAACGGCCCACTGGCCCCGCCGTCGTAGCGCACGCGATGGCCCAACAGGCAGCGACTGACCAGAATCTTGTGCATATCAGAAAGGCTCGTTGCCACGGCGGCGGAACCATCCGGTCAGCGACAAGCGCTCGCGGTTTGCCGGAAGCACCTCATGCGGCACTTCGCCAGAAAGAAACACCACCAGACAACCGCCGATGGGCTGTACGTCGTGAGCGCGCTCATCACCCAGGTACATGCGCAACTGACCGCCATCTTCCGGCAGCCAGACTTCATTGAGATAGACCACCGCCGAAACCATGCGCCGGTCGTCGTCGCGAAAACGATCGACGTGTTTGCGATAGAACGCGCCCGGCGGATACAGCGCAAAGTGGCACTCGAAGTCTTCAAGCCCGAGGAATAGCCCCCGGTTGAGCGCCTCGCGCAGGCTGTCCATCAGGTTCAGATAACGGTCGCTGGCCTCGGCCTGCCCTGGGTCGATCCATTGAATATGATCGCCGCGAATACCCTCGCGAATCTCTGAAAATGGGCCGCGACCGACCGCCGCCGGCACCAGTTCACCCTCGGCCTCACGTTTACGGCACTCGGCCGCCAGCTCGCGGGTCAAACCCGCGGGCAGGAAAATGTTCTGCTGCGACCAGCCATGCTCGGCCAGGTCGTCGACGATACGTAACAGCAGTGGGTGTTCAGAGGTTATTTGCATGGCGCGCATAGTATGTCGGCGGCAAGAAATCCGACAGAGCCACGCAGCGGCTTGCTACGAATTCTCGACAAGTACCGACACCGCACGGAGAATAGTCCGCTGCTGACAGGAGTCCCTATGCGCCGTTTGTTTTTTTCACTGTTGATGTTCTGCGTTTTGCCCGCTTGGGCGGACGGCCATGATCAGCTTTACAAGGTCGCCGGCTGGCCAGATCAACGTGCGCACTTCAATGACGCCCTGAGTGCTGCCCAGCAGCGTTATCAAAACAGCCTGCCGCCTGCGGTTTTTCAAGCATTGGTGAGCAACAGCAACCAGCGTTTTTCGCCACACGCCATGGATCAACGCGCCGAAGCCCAGTTGCGCCAGAACCTTGCCGATCCGAAACCGGCGCTGTCCTTCTTCCAATCGCCGCTGGGTAAAAAAATCGTCGCCGCTGAATTGCTGGCGACCCGGCGCGATCAACTGGCGAAAAATGCCAAAGGTCTGCCCAAGATGCAGGTCAGCGACAGCCGTCTGCTGATCATCGGACACCTCGCCCAGGCGCTGCCGGCTCGTGAAGCTGGCGCCGAGGTCAGCCTCGCCATTGCGGGTGTGGCAGCGGACAGTTTGAGTTCGATGATTCCGGGGCTGCTCGGCGGCGGTCAGGCGCAAGGGATGTTGAATGGCCAGCGCCAGAGGCTGATGGATCAGATCGGCGCCGACATGAACAACACACTGCTCTATGTTTATCGCGACTTGTCGGATGAAGAACTCGAAGAGTTTGCGACGTTTGCCGAGTCGACGGAGGGCAAGGCTTACTATCAAGCGGCGCTGGCGGCAATTCGCGCGGGGCTGGCGGTGGGGCAGAATACTTCGAACCTCGGCCAGTAAACTGCGTCGCCTGACAGGCCGCCTTCGCGAGCAAGCCCGCGCCCACCTGTGATCGCGGTCTTCTGTGGGAGCGAGCCTGCTCGCGAAGAGGCCCTAACAGACGCTAGAGATTCCGGCCCCTGATCCGCTTGCTCAAGAACTCGAAATACTCCTCGCGCATCTCCGCCGTCTCATTGGCCAGATGATGCCGCGCCTGCGGCAGCAGCAAAATCTGCGGCCGATCAAACTTCCACTTCAGCACCTGCAGGTTGTGCTGCCAGTCCACGGTCATGTCCGCCTGCCCCTGAATGATCAGCGGCCGGCGCGGGCTTTTTTTCGCGTATTCCACCCGGTGGATCCAGCGTGACAACGCGCCGACCCATGCGGTCGGCAAGCGCTTGGGCTGCAACGGATCGGCCAGCAGAAACGGCAGGAAATCCGGATCGTTGGAGTTCTCGCTGAAGCGCCGGGCGATCCCTCGAACAAACGGCCGCAACAGGTAATAACTCAACTGCGACCAGCCCCACGCCCGCGGCCGCACCAGGGGCGACAACAGAATCAACTGGCCTTGCGCCGGACTGTTCTCGCCATGGTTGAGCACATGATCGACCACAATCGCCCCGCCCGTGCTCTGCCCGCACAAGTGCCACGGCTGCGGCAGGGCAATCGAATGGGCCTCGGCGAACAGGGCTTGCAGGGTGTCCTGATACTCGGAAAAGTCACGGATGCTCGCCCGCACACCGCTCGACAGACCGTGCCCCGGCAAGTCGCAGGCGATCACGGCAAAATCCTGATCCAGCGCCCACTCGATGACATGTCGATAGAGCCCGGTGTGATCATAGAAACCGTGCAGCAGAAACAGCGTGCCCTTGACCTTTTCCGGCCACCAGCAATGGCTGACCAGTTCATAACCGTCCACCTCGAATCGACCGATGCCGCGCCAGACATCGCGCTCGGAAAAGTCGGTTTTATAGAACCGCTGATAAGCCTTTGCCTCCTCCGATAACGGCTGCCACTCAGCCAATGGCTTGAGGCTGGCACGTAAATGATCGGGATCGAAGGTAGCAGGCATGAGGCAGTTCCAGAGCGGTAAACAGACTTTATCGGCCTGCGATATTCATCTGTAGAAGCAAGCATGGCAAGCTAGCCGCCCTCCGAGGAGCAAAATCCATGCGTTCGCCCTACCGCACCGCACTGTTTGCCAGCCTGATCGCGCTTGTCTGCGCCGGGGTGCTGTGGATGGCGTACGACTGGTTTCAGGGCCGCTATCTGCGGGCGTTCAGCGAACACACCGCGGTGTTTTCCGGCGACCCGTTGCGCCTGCCGGATGATCTCGCTGGCCCCGGGCCGATTCGACTGGTGCACTTCTGGGACCCCGCCTGCCCGTGCAACGTTGGCAACCAACAGCACCTGAGCGAGATGGTCGAGCAGTTCAGCGGCAAAGGCGTAGAGTTCTTTGCCGTACAAAAGCCCGGCAGCCACGGCCAGTTGCCTGCCACGTTGAGCCGCCTGAAAACCATTGCAATATTGCCCGGCTCCGAACAGGTTCCCGCCAGCCCCGCCGTGGCGATTTGGGACCGCAGTGGCAAACTGGCGTACTTTGGCCCCTACAGCGAGGGCCTGACCTGCAACGCCAGTAACAGCTTTATCGAACCGATCCTGAACGCACTGACGGATGATCGCCCGGTCAATGCCACACACACCTTGGCGGTCGGTTGTTATTGTCCGTGGCCGGTCGAAACGCATTAAGGCATTGCGGACTTTTCAAGGACAGCGATGCACGGCACAGAAGGTCTGTGCTAATTGTTTGCAGCCCGCACGGGCGGCAATCCCGCATTCACAAGGAGTCACCATGAAGCGCGTGTTCACCGTTCTTGCCTTGCTCATCGTTGTCCTGCTCTGCGCGGGGGGCTGGTACGTCTACAGCAAGCAGCCAACGCGAAAGGGCCAGGTTGAACTGCGCCACCTGCAAGGTTCGGTGACCGTGCGTTACGACGAGCGCGGCGTACCGCATATTCGTGCCGAGAACGAAACCGACCTCTACCGCGCCCTCGGCTATGTGCACGCCCAGGATCGTCTGTTCCAGATGGAAGCCATGCGCCGCCTCGCCCGTGGCGAGCTGGCCGAGGTGCTCGGGCCGAAACTGCTCGACACCGACAAACTGTTCCGCAGCCTGCGCATTCGTGAGCGCGCCGCCAGTTACGTTGCCAGCCTCGATCAGCAGTCACCGGCGTGGAAGGGCCTGCAAGCCTATCTGGATGGCATCAACCAATATCAGGACACGCACGCAGCGCCCATTGAGTTCGACGTGCTGGGCATCCCCAAGCGGCCGTTCACGGCTGAAGACAGCATCAGCGTCGCCGGTTATATGGCTTACAGCTTTGCCGCCGCGTTTCGCACCGAGCCGTTGCTGACCTATGTGCGCGATCAACTCGGTGCCGATTACCTCAACGTCTTCGACCTCGACTGGCAGCCCAAGGGTGTGTTGGCCAAGGGCCGCAGCAACCCGACGCCAGCCCTTGCGGCTGGCGATTGGAAAGACCTCAGCGCCCTCGCCCGCCTCAGCGAGCAGGCGCTGATTGACAACGGTCTGCCGCAGTTCGAAGGCAGCAACGCCTGGGTGATTGCCGGCAGCCGCAGCCAGAGTGGCAAACCGTTGCTGGCCGGTGACCCGCATATTCGCTTCTCGGTGCCGTCGGTGTGGTACGAGGCGCAGTTGTCGGCCCCGGGCTTTGAACTCTACGGCCACCATCAGGCACTGGTGCCGTTCGCGTTCCTGGGCCACAACATGGATTTCGGTTGGAGCCTGACGATGTTCCAGAACGACGATCTGGATCTGATCGCCGAGAAGGTCAACCCGGACAATCCGAACCAGGTCTGGTATCGCGGGCAGTGGACCGACATGGTCAGCACCGAACAGCAGATTGCGGTGAAGGGCCAGGCACCGGTGACGATCACCCTGCGCCAATCGCCCCACGGCCCAATCGTCAACGACGCACTCGGCAGCGCCGCCGGGAAAACGCCGATTGCCATGTGGTGGGCCTTCCTCGAAACGCCGAATCCGATCCTCGAAGGTTTCTATCAGCTCAACCGTGCCGACACGCTGGCCAAGGCCCGTGCCGCCGCGGCCAAAGTGCAGGCACCAGGGCTGAACCTCGTCTACGCCAATGCCAAGGGAGATATCGCCTGGTGGGCTTCTGCGCTGTTGCCCAAGCGACCGGCCGGAGTCAAACCGGGTTTCATTCTCGACGGCAGCACCAATCAGGCGGACAAGGACGGTTACTACCCGTTCAGCGCCAACCCGCAGGAAGAGAACCCGGCGCGCGGCTACATCGTCTCGGCCAACTTCCAGCCTGTGTCGCCGACTGGCATGGAGATTCCCGGTTACTACAACCTTGCCGATCGTGGCCAGCAACTCAATCGTCAGCTCAGTGACAAGAGCGTCAAGTGGACCAACGAAGCCAACCAGAAGCTGCAACTGGGCACCACCACCGGCTACGGCCCGCGTCTATTGGCGCCGCTATTGCCAGTGTTGCGTGAGGTGGTGACGGACACCGCCGAGCGCAAACTGATCGAACAACTGGCGCAGTGGCAAGGCGACTATCCGCTGGATTCAGTCAGTGCGACGGTGTTCAACCAGTTTCTCTATAACCTGGCTGATGCGGCGATGCGTGACGAGTTGGGCAATGATTTTTTCGAGACGCTGCTGTCGACGCGGGTGATCGATGCCGCGCTGCCACGCCTGGCGGCCAACGCCGACTCGCCGTGGTGGGACAATCGCAACACGCCGAACAAAGAGACTCGCGCCGACACCGTGCGGGCGGCGTGGCAGGCGAGCATGAAGCACCTGAAGCTGACCCTCGGCGACGACGCTAGCGGGTGGAAATGGGGCACGGCGCACACCCTGACCCACGGGCATCCACTGGGGCAGCAAAAGCCCCTGGATCGCATCTTCAACGTCGGCCCTTTCGCGGCACCGGGCAGCCATGAAGTGCCGAACAACCTCTCAGCGAAGATCGATCCGGCGCCATGGCCAGTGACTTACGGGCCATCGACGCGGCGGCTGGTGGACTTCGCCGACCCGGCACACGGCTTGACCATCAACCCGGTCGGCCAGAGCGGTGTGCCGTTCGACAGTCACTATGACGATCAGGCTGAAGCGTATGTGGAAGGGATGTATATGCAGGCGCATTTCAGCGATGAGGAAGTCATGGCCAATACCCGCAGTACCTTGAAGCTGCTACCGGCACGGGCTGCCCAGTAGTTCCAGGCTGGCTGGAGGGGCCTCCTCGCGAGCAAGCCCGCTCCCACCGTTTTGATCGGCGGTGGACGACTTTGCGTGTTCACCACAAACCCAGTGTGGGAGCGGGCTTGCTCGCGAAAGCGCTGTGTCAGTCAGCAGAGATATTGGCTTGCCTGACGCCATCGAGAGCAAGCCCCGCCATTGTGATTGGGTTGGCCTGCGCAATGAGGCCAACCCGGCATGGCTTAAACCGCTTCTGGCGCTTGCGCGCGACGAACGTCCGGCTGTTTCCACGAATCGGCAGCGCTTTCTTCGATGGCTTGCTGGATGGCCTTCTTGCGGGCCTCTTCGGCGCGGCGGCTGAAGAACCAGACCAGGAACGTCACGATCGACACCGCCAGCAGAATCAGACTGGCGACAGCGTTGATCTCAGGCTTCACGCCCAGACGCACCGCCGAGAACACTTCCATCGGCAGCGTCGTCGAACCTGGGCCGGAGACGAAGCTCGCCAGTACCAGATCGTCCAGCGACAGTGCGAACGACATCATGCCGCCCGCCGCCAGCGACGGCGCGATCATCGGGATGGTGATCAGGAAGAACACCTTCCATGGCCGTGCCCCCAGATCCATCGCTGCTTCTTCGATCGACAAGTCCAACTCACGCAGACGCGCCGACACCACCACCGCCACATACGCGGCACAGAACGTCGTGTGAGCGATCCAGATGGTGACAACGCCACGCTCCTGCGGCCAGCCGATCATCTGCGCCATGGCCACGAACAGCAGCAACAGCGACAGACCGGTGATGACCTCTGGCATAACCAACGGCGCGGTCACCAGACCACCGAACAGCGTACGCCCCTTGAAGTGGGTGATACGGGTCAGCACGAACGCAGCCAGTGTGCCCAGCGCCACCGCGGCAACCGCGGTGTAGCAGGCGATTTCCAGCGAGCGCAGCACCGAGCCCATCAGTTGGCTGTTGTCGAGCAGGCCGACGTACCACTTGATCGACCAGCCGCCCCACACCGTCACCAGTTTCGAGGCGTTGAACGAGTAGATCACCAGGATCAGCATCGGCAGGTAGATGAACAACAAACCCAGAACCAGCATCAGGCTGGAGAAACGGAAGCGCTTCATTCTTTACCCTCCATTTCCTTGGCCTGACTGCGGTTGAACAGGATGATCGGCACAATCAGG
>NZ_JBIUWM010000082.1:0-18368 GCF_044743445.1 Pseudomonas sp. NPDC087615
TATCTGACACCGGACCCGGTGAAGTTGGCGGGTGGGTTGAATCAGTATCGGTATGTGCCGAATCCGACGGGGTGGGTGGATCCGTTGGGGTTGAGCTGCACTCCATGCCCTGGGGCAATACAAGCCGATGGGCCTTACAGTGAGATAGTGCCCGGAGGTGGTTTAGAGGCTCATGAGTCTAGAGGTGGACATGTTATAGCGAAGCATGTCGAGAGATCTGAAGCTCAACTTAGAGCTAGACTAGAGGCAGAACCGAACATACCTATCGCATCAACATTTCCCAATAGATCTGCAGCTGAAGCGGTATTGTCAAATGTCATGAGGGATAATCAGAAAAAAATTGATGATTTTGTAAAAGGTAAAGCGAAGAAGCTTGTTATTAATGAGATGGTTTCGGCTCCCGCAGGCGTGGGTGTTGTGAGAAGTAGTGGAAAATTAGAGCCGTTGCTTAGCATCAGGTTAGTGCTTCAACGAGATGTGAACTCGCCGCTCGGATACTTTATTTTGACGGGGTTTGTAAATGACAAGTGAAGAGTTTCCCCAGCTGTTTCAGTTTCTCGGTGCTTATTTTCATGAGGACTGGATGAGCGAATTTGATGTCGCTGATGATGTCGTTAAATCATTCATTGCGGATTCTGAAGCTTGCGTAATTCTAGATGTGATAAAGGAAGCTGAAGCCGCATTGGCGTTTGGTCTAACAGAGGGAGAGATGCGGGATTTTTTATTAAGGGAGATGGGTTGTAGTTACTGTTACTGGCATGAATGGCAAGATGGAAGCACTTGGCTGAAGCACGTACTTGTAATTCTCCAACAGACTTAAAATAGCAATATTTGAATACTGTGGAGAGGGTCGAAGCGACGCCCAAACGGGTGGAAAAAATATATGTGATAAATGAAATTACGCCTTCGCGGGCAAGCCCGCTCCCACAGGGATTTTTGTTGTTTGGGAGTTAGCGTTGGCCGATTAGTTGCGGGGTATGGAGGTCGGCGGCGGTGATGGTGTCGAGCAAATGCACGCTATACCCCGGAACATTCTTCGCATGATGCTTCGCCTGCGATGCCATTTCCGCGAGTTGACTAGCATCGAGTTGTGCGCAGGCTTCGGGGTGCAGGTGGACGACGCCGATGGACAGTGACAACAACGGGAATTCCTGGCGGACGCCTTGGCGATTCGGCGCGATGAAGCAGCCGGCTTCGAGGTGTTCGGGGCGGTAGAAGCGGCGGCATTGGCTTTGGAAGTCGTTGAGCAGTTGGTTGAGGCGTTTGCGCCAGTCTTCGGGGCCGAGGACGAGGAGGAAGTCGTCGCCGCCGATGTGGCCGACGAAGTCGCGGGAGGGGTCGACGCGTTCGTTGAGGCATTGCGCCAGGCACAGCAGGACTTCGTCACCACGGCCGTAGCCGTAGATGTCATTGAAGGGTTTGAAGCTATCGATATCGACGTAACAGATGACAGACTCGCGGCCCTGTTGCAGCAGGCGCGTCAGGCATTGCTGGATCGGCACGTTGCCGGGCAGCAGGGTCAGTGGGTTGGCGTAGCGGGCTTGCTGGATTTTCAACTCAGTGATCAGTTTGAGTACGTCGATCACACGGCCGAGGCCGAGGTAGCTGCCGTTAAGCGTGATGATGAAGTCTTCTTCGATGCGCTGACGGGCGCGGCTGGTGATCAAGCGGCTGACCTGTTGCAGCGACTGGCTCATCTCCACGGCCAGGAAGTCGTCGTTCATCAGTCGGCTGATGGGTTTGCGTGCGAACAGGTCGGTGGCGAACGGTTTGAGCAGAGCATCCGAGAGGGAATGACGATGGACGATGCCGCACGGTTGGCCTTGTTCGTCGAGCACCGCCAGTGAGTTGAGGTTGGCTTGGCGACGAAAGGCTTCCAGCACGGTGGCGGTGGGTGTATCGCGCGGTACGGCCGGTTGGTCGTTGAGCAGGGCGCTGAGGTCGCTGCCTTCGTCGTTCAGGGCCACGGCGCTGCTGTCGTGCTTGGGCATCAGGGCGCGGGCATCTCGGGGCGGGTGCTCCTGTGGACGTCCCAGCAAGTAACCCTGCACCAGATCGACCCCCATTTCGGTCAACACCGCCAACTCTTCCGGCAGTTCGATGCCTTCGGCAATGACCTGTGCCCGGGACGCTTTGGCGATTTGCAGGATCGAGCCGACAAACTCTCGCTTCAGCGCATCCTGATGAATGCCGTCGATAAAGTGTCGATCAATCTTCACGTAATCCGGACGCAGTTCCGACCATAGACGCAGGCTGGAATACCCGGCACCGAGGTCATCCAGCGCAATCGAAAACCCCATCGCCCGATAGTGATGCAAAGCGGTTTGCAGCAACTGGAAGTCATCGATCGGGGTTTGTTCAGTGAGTTCGATCACCACCTGACTCGGCGGGATCCCGAAGTCTTGCAGCAATTGCAGTGTCCGCCCTGGCTGATGCGCTGCTTCGAGCAAGGACTCCGGCGAGACATTGAGAAACAGCTTGCCCGGTAATTGCTGCTCGTTGAAGCGACGGCAAGCGCTTTGTCGGCAGGCGATTTCCAGTTCGCTTAGACGACCGGCCTGACGCGCCACCGCGAACAGCGCGATGGGCGAGTGAAGAGGGCTATTGGACGGACCACGGGTGAGGGCTTCGTAGCCAAGGATACGTCGCTCGGAGAGGCAAATGATCGGCTGGAACAGGCTGTTTAAACCGCTTTGAGTCAGGATCGAGCTCAAGGCACTCAGCTGTTCGGTCGTGGTCATGGCGATCTCTGGCGATAAAAAAAGGACTGGGAGCGTTCTCGGTGAAGAGAGTGGCTCCCAGTCCTTTATTGCACGACAGAATGATGACTGTTTGATGACGATCCGGGGATCGTCAGCATTAAATTGCCATCACCTTACTTCTTCGCCACCTGATTGCTCAGCTTCAAGTAATCCAGCAGAACCCGACCGGTCTCGGCCAGATAGGCGTCGTCTTCCGGTTTGACTTTGTCCGGATCGGCTGCGGCGAGAGCGTCTTCGTCTTCTTTCTTCAGCTCTTTGAGCGGTTCTTCGCCCTTGGCCTTGCGACGGATGTTCTCCATCACCAGTTGCTTGGCATCGATGTCCGCATGCTGGGCGCGGCGCTCGGTTTCGTTGAGGCTGACGGTTTTCTCCTCCATCAGCTTCTGTGCCAGTGCCAGCTTGTCGCGGATGAACACGAACTCGGCGTCTTTTGCGGAGCGGGTATCATGCTCGGACTTGAGTCGCACCAGGTACGGCTTGAATGGATCGGCCGCCGGTTTTATTGCTGCTTTGATGGTGTCCCATGGCATGGCTTCCGGCAGAGCACTCTCGCCGATTTCCTTGGTGTCGATCAGCGACGGGTAGTCGATGTCCGGCAGTACGCCCTGATGCTGGGTGCTCTGGCCGGAAACCCGGTAGAACTTGGCCAGGGTCAGTTTCAGTTCGCCGTGGTTCAGCGGCTGAATGGTCTGCACGGTGCCTTTGCCGAAGGTCTGACCACCGATGATCAGTGCGCGATGATAGTCCTGCATGGCGCCAGCGAAGATCTCCGAAGCCGATGCGGACAGTCGGTTGACCAGCAGCGCCATCGGGCCTTTGTAGAAGGCACCCGGGTTTTCATCCTCAAGTACGTCGACGCGGCCATCGGCGTTACGTACGAGTACGGTCGGGCCCTTGTCGATGAACAGGCTGGTCAGCTCGGTGGCTTCCTGCAGAGAGCCGCCGCCGTTGTTGCGCAGGTCGATGACCACGCCATCAACTTTGTCTTTCTGCAACTCGGTCAGCAGCTTCTTGACGTCGCGGGTGGTGCTCTTGTAATCCGGATCACCGGCACGGAATGCCTTGAAGTCGAGGTAGAAGGCCGGGATCTCGATGACCCCAAGCTTGTAGTCCTTGCCGTCCTGTTTCAGGTGGAGGATGGACTTCTTCACGGCCTGATCTTCGAGCTTCACCGCTTCACGGGTGATCGACACGATCTTGGTGGTCTGGTCGTTAGGCGCATTGCTCGCCGGAATCACTTCCAGGCGCACCACGGTGCCTTTCGGGCCGCGGATCAGTTTGACCACTTCGTCCAGACGCCAGCCGACGACGTCGACCATCTCTTTGTTGCCCTGCGCAACGCCGATGATCTTGTCGGCCGGTGCGACTTGTTTGGTCTTGTCGGCAGGGCCTGCCGGTACCAGGCGCACGACTTTCACTTGATCGTTGTCGCTCTGCAACACTGCACCAATGCCCTCGAGGGACAGGCTCATGTTGATGTCGAAGTTTTCCGCGTTATCCGGCGACAGATAGTTGGTGTGCGGATCGTAAGACATGGCGAAGGTGTTGATGTACGCCTGGAAGATGTCTTCCGGACGGGTCTGGTTCAGGCGCGCCAACTGGTTCTTGTAGCGCTTGGTCAGGGTTTCCTGGATCTGCTTCGGCTCTTTGCCGGCGATCTTCATCCGCAGTACTTCGTCCTTGACGCGTTTGCGCCACAGGTCGTCGAGTTCTGCGGTGGATTTGAGCCAAGGGGCGTCCTTGCGATCGATCTGCAAGGTTTCCTTGGTGGTGAAGTCCATCTTGTCGACGCCTTTGTTCAGCTCGGCAAGCGCGAAGTCCAGACGCGCCTTGACGCGGTCCAGATAGCGCTTGTAGATGGTGAACCCGGCGTTGAGGTCGCCGCTTTTGAGGAAGTCGTCGAACTGGGTCTTCCACTTGTCGAATTCGGCGATGTCGCTGGCCATGAAGTAGCTGCGCGATGGGTCCAGCAGCTTGAGATAGCTGTCGTAGATGATCACCGAGCGCGCGTCGTCCAGCGGCGGCTTGCTGTAGTGGTGGCGCTTGAGCAACTCGACGACGTTCAGGCTGGCGATGACCTCATCGCGATCAGGCTGCAACTTGTCCCAGCTGTTGGCTGCGAAGGTATTGCCCGACACCGGCAACAGGCCGATACCGATAAAAAGAGCGAGGGCGGTGCTGGGGAGCAAATGCTTCATGCTGATTCGACGCGGGGACAATTGATAACGCATATTAGGCCGTCTTTGAAGTCGCCGGATCTACAAGAGCCGGTCGCATAATGCAAAAAGCCCGGCGCTACAGCTTCGGGCTCAGTCCAGACTCACTATGGAGGCACTGTGAAGGCATTGCAAGGCGTTGAAGGTCAAGTGGTATGGGTTGAAGAGGCGAGTCCTACGTGCGATGTAGGACAAGTTCGCATCCGAGTGGCGGCAGCCGGCCTTAATCGTGCCGACTTATTGCAAAAGGCAGGGCTTTATCCGCCGCCGCCAGGGGCCAGCCAAGTGCTGGGTCTTGAGTGCTCCGGGGTCATCAGCGAGGTCGGTGCGGGCAGTTCGTGGCAGGTCGGTGATCGTGTCTGCGCCTTGTTGGCTGGGGGCGGGATGGCCGAAGAGGTGGTGGTCGACGGGCGTCACGTATTGCCGGTACCCGAGGGTGTTTCGCTGGTCGAGGCCGCGGCATTGCCCGAGGTTTACGCAACCGTCTGGTTGAATGTGTTTCAACTTGCGGCGCTTAAACCGGGTGAGAAAGTTCTCTTGCACGCCGGGGCGAGTGGAATTGGTTCAGCCGCTATTCAGCTGTGCAAGGCGTTCGGCAACCCATGTTGGGTCAGCGTCGGCTCGACCGAACGTTTGGCTTACTGTGAGACGCTGGGGGCCCAGGGCGGGGTGGTGCGTACCGATGATCTGGAAAGCCTGCGCGACTTCGGCCCTTTCGATGTGATCCTTGATCCGGTTGGCGGCAATTATTCGGCGCTGAATCTCAAGCTGATGGCACTGGATGGGCGTTGGGTGTTGATCGGTTTGATGGGCGGCCGTGAGGCGAAACTGGACCTGGCGCAAGTGCTGGCCAAACGCGTGCAACTGCTGGGCTCGACATTGCGCAGCCGTGACGATCAGTTCAAGGCCGATCTGTTCAGTGACCTGAGCCAGCATGTATGGCCATTGTTCGCTGAAGGGCGGTTGAGTCCGCAGTTGGCCAAGGCCTTCCCGGTGAAAGACGCCGAGGCGGCGTTTGCCGAGCTGGCGAGCAATACCGTTTCCGGGAAACTGGTCTTGGTGATTGATGACAGTCTGAGCTGACACCACACAACCATTGTGGGAGTGGGCTTGCTCGCGAAAGCGCATTGTCAGTCGATAAATTATTGACTGATCCACCGCCTTCGCGAACAAGCCCGCACACACATTTGGATCTATGTTTACTTCCAGAGATGAATTGGCCAGCCGGCCTTTTCGGCGTGTTCAAGCAACACCGGATCGGGGTTGACCACATGTGGGAAATCCACCTTCAGCAACAACGGCAGATCATTGCGTGAGTCGGAATAAAAACTCGCACCCTCCAGATTCTCTTCTTCAGCATCCAGCCATTCCAGCAATCGCGTGATCTTGCCTTCGCGGTAGGTCAGGGTTCCGACGGTCTGGCCGCTGTATACGCCATGCGCCAGTTCCAGTTCGATGCCTAGAATCTCGTCGATGCCCAGTCGATCAGCAATTGGTTTTACCAGATGCGTGCCCGACGCCGAGATCACCAGAATCCGGTCGCCCGCCTTTCGATGGGCGGCGATGGTTTTGGTGGCGTCACTGAAAATGATCGGCTCGATGAAGTCTTCCACCCACGGGCCAACCAGATGTTCGACTTCTTCCGGCGAACGGCCGATCAACGGCTCCAGGCTGAACGCCATGTAGTCTTCCATGCGCAATTTGCCATGGCTGTAGGCGTCCATCAGCTCGTTGTTCTTGCGCATGAACGACTCGGGATCGACCCAGCCCAAACGGCCCATCTGTTCACTCCAGAGGGTGGCGCAGTCGCCGTGGATCAGGGTCTCGTCCAGATCAAAAATTGCCAGGGCCATCAGTGCAGTTCTCTCTTCAACTTCAGCAAAGTCATCAGGCTACCTCACACAGGGCCGTCGGATCGATGGAAAGCGCCAGACGCTGTCCGTCCGGGTGCAGATCGGCCGCCGAGCGGTTGAGTACATCCACCACCAGTTCCACGCCACGGGCTTCGATCCTATAACGGATGACGTTGCCGAGCAGACTGTGGCTGCGGATCTGTGCATCGAGTTCGCCATTGAGGCTCAGTTCGATGGCTTCCGGGCGAATGGCGATGCGGTGGTTGATGGGGCGTTGCAACAGTTTGGAAGCGCTGTCGGCGTCGAGCAGGTTGTAGTTGCCGATGAAGCCGGCGGCGAACACGTCGACCGGTGCGGTATAGAGTGTTTCGGCGTCGCCGCTCTGGACGATTTTTCCTTGGTTCATCAGGAAAATCCGGTCAGACATGGTCAGGGCTTCTTCCTGATCGTGGGTGACGAAGATCGTGGTCAGGCCGAGTTCGCGCTGGATCTGACGGATCTGTTCGCGCAGGTGTTTGCGAATGCGCGCATCAAGGGCTGACAGCGGTTCATCCAGCAGCAACAGGCGCGGACGAGTGACCAGCGAGCGGGCGAGGGCGACACGCTGACATTGGCCTCCGGACAATTGATGCGGATAGCGGCGGGCAAAGTCGTTCAACTCAACAAGTTTCAACACTTCGGTGACGCGCTTGTGGCTGTCGTCGGCATTGACCTTTTGCATGCGCAAACCAAAAGCGACGTTCTGTTCCACGGTCATGTTGGGGAACAGCGCGTAGCTCTGAAACACCATGCCGATCCCGCGTTTCTGCGGGCTCAGCGGCACGATATCGACGCCATCGAGCAGGATCTTCCCGGCATCGACCGGCGTCAGGCCGGCGATGCAACGCAGCAGAGTGGATTTGCCGCAACCGGACGGGCCGAGCAGAGTGACGAATTCGCCCTTGTTGATTTCGCAGTTGATGTCGCTGAAAACCGTGGTGCCGGAATAGTTTTTCTGCAGATGTTGGACGCTGACATAGCTCATTCGCTTTTGTCCTTGTTCAAGATGTTGGCGATCCAGGTCAGGACCAGCACGAAAAAGAAATAAGAGATGACCAGCGCACTGGTGAAGTGGCCGCTGCTGTTACGCATGTTGTTGAGGTAAACCTGCAGGGTTTCGTAGCGAGTGCCGACGAGGATGTTGGCGAACACGAACTCGCCGAACAGGAACGAGAACGACAGCAACAAGGCCACCATCAGCCCTTTACGCAGATTGGGCAGCACCACCAGAAACGCCGCCTGAAAGGTGCTTGCACCGAGCAGTTGTGCGGCGTCCATCAGGTCGCGCAGGTTGATCGCTTGCAGGTTGTTGGTGATCGCCCGGTACATGAACGGCAGTGCCACGGTGAAATAGCAACCGATCAGAATCCAGGGCGTGCCGACCATCGCCATCGGCCCGGAACCGTACAACTGCAACAAGCCGACCGAGGACACCACGGGAGGCACGGCGAAGGGCAGCAGGATCAGGATGTTCATCAGGGCATCGAGTTTCGGAAAGTGGTAATGCACCACAAACAGCAGCGGCAGAATCAGCACCACTGACAGCACCAGCGCGCCGACACACACCAGCAATGATTGACCGAATGCGTTCAGGAAACGCGGATCGCTCCATAGCTGGATGTACCACTTGAAGGTGAAACCGCTGGGCAGGATGGTCGCCGACCAACTGCTGGCGATCGAGTAGACCAGCGTACCCGCGAGCGGCAGCAGCAGAATGGCAAACAACAGGTAGACCACGACGCGGTGGTAGAGACCGGCCGGGCCGGATTCAGCGCGAGACATGGTAGCTCCTCTTCAGCAGCAGTTGATGCACGACGGTGACGATGGTCATCAGCGCTATCAGCACCACGGCCAGCGCACTGGCCAGATTGGGATCGAGCGAAATATCGCCGGAGACCATCGCCGCGATGCGGATCGGCAGCACGTTGAAGTTACCGGTGGTGAGGGCGTAAACCGTGGCATAGGCGCCAAGGGCGTTGGCCAGCAGGATCACGAACGTGCCAAGCAGCGCCGGGGTCAGCACAGGCAGACCGATGTGTCGCCAGAACTGCCAGCCGTTGGCGCCCAGCAGCGAGGCCGACTCGCGCCAGTCTTCACGCAAGGCGTCGAAGGCTGGGTAGAGCAGCAGCACACCGAGAGGAATCTGGAAGTAGGTGTACAGGATGATCAGCCCGGTTTTCGAGTACAGGTTGAAGTCTTGAATGATTCCTGACTGCTTCAACATCAGGGTGATGCTGCCGTTGAAGCCGAGCAGGATGATGAACGCGAAGGCCAGAGGCACGCCGGCAAAGTTGCTGGTCATGTTGGCAAAGGCATTGACGAAATTGCGCAGTTTCGAATCGACCTGGCGCAGGGAGTACGCTCCGAGCACAGCGATGATGATGCCAAATACGCTCGACCAGAAACTGATCTCAAGGCTGTACTGGATCGCCTGTCGATAGAACTTCGAACTGAAGATCTTGGTGAAGTTTTCCAGGCCCCAACCAAACTCTTCCGATTGCAGACTGTTGATCATCACCCAGACCAGCGGGGCGATTTCGAACACGATGAAGAACACTGCGAAAGGCACCAGGCACAGCGCAGCAAGCCATTTACCACGATTCATCGCGTTCACTTGAGTAACTCCCGGCAGACGGGTTTGTCGTGTGGCACGCCGAGCAGTTCGCAGACGGTGCCACAGATGTCGGTCTGCTTTGGCGCGGCGTCAGCATTGAGGCTAAAGGCGTCGCCGAGGACGAACAGCGGCACTTGGCGTTCTTCCGCGAGCAAACCGTTGTGCGAGCGATCATTGTTCATGCCGTGGTCGGCGGTCACCAGCACTTGATAACCGGCATCGAGCCAAGCCTGTAGATAATCGGCGAGGATGATGTCCGCCGAGCGCGCGCTGTTGCGGTATTGCGGGGTGTCGAGGCCGTGCTTGTGGCCGGCGTCGTCAATGTTCATTGGATGGATCAGCAGGAAGTTCGGCGCATGGCGCAGGCGCAGGTTTTCGGCGTCGGCGAACAGGTGCGAATCCGGGTAGTGATCGTTCCAGTAGAAATGCCCATGCTGGATCGGCAGCGATGGATCGTCGGTGTGACGGTCGCGAGCGGCCTCGAACGGCGAGCGGTTATACAGTTCACTGACCCAGTGATAGGCCGCTGCGGCGGTTTTCAGGCCGGCGTCGCGAGCATAGTGATAGATGCTGCGCTGATTGGACAGGCGCGAGACGTTGTTGTGGACGATGCCGCTGTCGATGGGCGGCACGCCGGTGAGGATGCATTCATAAAGCGGTCGGGACAGGGCCGGCAACTCGCACTCCAACTGGTAGAGCGCGGCGCGTTCTGCGCCAACGTAAGCCTGCAGATGCCCCATGGCGTGACGTGCGACCTCGTAGTTGAGACCGTCGAGCACGACAAGGATGACGCTGTGCTTCATAGGGGCAAAAACTCCGCGAAATTTTCAAAAACTCTAAATCAACTCAACCCACTGTGGGAGCGGGCTTGCTCGCGAAGGCGTTGTATCAGCCAACATCATTGTTGATTGAGCCACCGCCTTCGCGAGCAACCTCGTTCCCACAGTTGGATCCCTGGTGGATCCAGTTGTGGTGAGCTACAGGGTTATTTCATCTCTACGATGACTTCTTCGTTCCACTTCTGTGGCAGAGATTTGGAGGTTTTTTCCCACGCATCGGCGTCTTTGATCGGGGTGACGTTTTTGTACTGCTCGTTCGGCAGCAGTTTGGCTTTCACGTCTTCCGGCAGTTGCAGGTGTTCGGCGCGGATTGGACGGGCGTTGCCGCGAGCAAGGTTGGTCTGGCCAGCGTCGCTGAAGATGTATTCGCGGGTCAGCTTGGCGGCGTTCGGGTTTTTCGCGTACTTGTTGATGATGGTTGTGTAGCCGGAAATCACCGAACCGTCAGACGGGATCAGCACCACGTAGTCATCCGGGTTGGCCATCTTGGCCTTGTAGCTCAGGCCGTTGAAGTCCCAGACCACACCGACTTCGATTTCGCCTTTTTCCATGGTGGCGATGGTCGGGTTGGCCATCGACAAACGACCTTGCTTGGCGATGTCTGCGAACATCAGCAGGGCAGGCTGGATGTTTTTCTCGTCGCCGCCGTTGGCCAGTGCCGCAGCCAGTACACCGTTGGCCGCTTGTGCAGCGGTGCTCACGTCGCCGATGGACACCTTGTATTTGCCGCCCTTGAGGTCAGCCCATTTGGTCGGCACTTCGGAGCCGTGCAGCAACTTCTTGTTGACGATGAACGCGATGGTGCCGGTGTAGGCCAGTGCCCAGTTGCCGTCCTTGTCCTTGGCCCATGCTGGCACTTGATCCCAGGTGCTTGGCTTGTAAGGTTGCACCACGCCTTGCTTGACCGCGATCGGGCCGAAGGCAGCACCGACGTCGCCGATGTCAGCGCTGGCGTTGTCTTTTTCGGCGGCGAATTTGGCGATTTCCTGGGCCGAGCTCATGTCGGTGTCGATGTGTTTCAGACCGTAGGTCTTGGCCAGGTCTTCCCAGGTGCCTTTCCAGTTGGCCCAGTCATCGGGCATGCCGACGCTGTTGACGGCGCCTTCCGCTTTCGCAGCGGCTTCGAGGGTTTTCAGATCGGTGTCGGCCGCCATGGCGGCTGTACACATTGCGATGGTCGAGCCTAACAGTGTTGCCAGGAAAAGCTGTTTCATTACGAAGCTCCTTGGTCGTGTTCAACGCTGCGATTGCGGTTTGTGTTGGTCTAGGTCAGCAATACCTGAGCCAATTTAAGGGTGCTGGATGACACTTTGATGTCGATGGCCTTGCGCAAGACCCTTTATTTGCCCTGGATCGGCGAGTGCCAAGTAAGCGTAGACCATGCTCAAAGCCCCGCAGGGCAAGGGAGTTGGCCGGTGTATTGCAAGTCGTGAGAGCGACCGCTGGGCAGTTTTGTCATCTCTCGGTCATCTGCACTGCCTAGGCTTGCAACACACTCAAACGGTTCATTGGCCGTTCGGTTTTGCCCCGAAACAGTGCTGGTCTAGTCCAGATAGGTAACGTTGATGCGCGATGAGGCAACAAAAGCGGTGACAGCCATTGGCCAAATCTTGCAGGAGCAGCTCGACCACGGGCTGTTGGCTCCCGGCAGCAAGTTGCCGGCCGAGCGCAAGCTCAGTGAGTTGTTCGGCACGACGCGCATTACGGTGCGTGAGGCATTGTTGCAATTGGAGGCGCAGGGGCAGATTTATCGTGAGGAGCGGCGTGGCTGGTTCGTCTCGCCGCCGCGTCTGGCGTACAACCTGATGCAGCGCAGTCACTTTCACGCGATGGTCAGTGCGCAGGGGCGGGTGCCGTCGACCGAGGTGATTTCGGCACGACTGCAGCCGGCGTCGGCGGCAGTGTGTGCGTGGTTGCAGTTGCCGGCGCTGTCGAGCGTGATTCAGATTTGCCGGTCGCGGCGCATTGATGGGCGGTTGGTGCTTTATGTGGAGCACTATTTGAACCCGCAGTTTTTTCCGGGGATTCTTGAGTTTGATTTGAATCAGTCGATTACCGAGTTGTATGCGCGGCATTACGATTTGCACTATGGGCGGGTGCGATTCGAGATTGTGCCTACGTCGTTGTCTGTTGATGCGGCGGCGGCTTTAAGGGTGTCGGTGGGGAGTCCGGGATTGCGGATTGCTCGGGTCAATTATGATCAGCATGAGCGCTTGATTGATTGTGATCTGGAGTTTTGGCGCCATGATGCGATTCATGTCGGTGTTGATGTGGTTTGACCTTGGCGGCCGCTGGGCCGATCAGGTTCTTGTTGATGGGGTGAATATCCGGTGCTTAAGCGCTATTCCTTCGGCTGACCACCGCCGGCAGTGATCACTTGCACGCTCATCCTCGGCGTCGCCAGATCCAGTCCTGCCTCATCCAGATGTCGCTTGAGCGACAGGTTGAAGGCTCGGGAAACTTCCCACTGCTTGATCGGCGCGGTCTTGAACCGGGCGCGCAGAATCGCGCTGCCGGATTCGAAACTTTCCACACCCTGAATTTCCAGCGGCGACCAGATGTTGCGGCGTTGCAGCGGATCAGTGCGCATCTTCTGGCCGACGTCGCGCATCAGTTTGATCGCGTCGTCGATTTCCATGTTGTACGGCACTGCCACGCGGAAGATCGCGTAACCGAATTCCCGTGAGTAGTTCTTGATGCTTTTGATTTCGCTGAACGGGATGGTGTGGACGATGCCGTCAATGTCGCGCAGGCGCACGGTGCGGATGGTCAGGCCTTCGACGGTGCCGAGGTGGCCGCCGACATCCACGTAATCATCGATGGCCAAGGAGTCTTCGATGATGATGAACAGGCCGGTGATCAGGTCCGCCACCAGCGACTGAGCACCAAAACCGATGGCCAGACCGATCACGCCGGCACCGGCCAGCAGGGGGGTGACGTTCATGCCCATGTTCGCCAGGGCGACGATCAGCGCAATGATGAAAATCGTGATGAACAGGACGTTGCGGATCAGCGGCATCATGGTTTGCGCGCGTGCGTTGGCCAGACCTTTGCGCGAGCGCGTGAGGGCGTGGTGCACGGCGGTGTCGCTGAGGATCCAGGTCAGCCAGGCGAAGATCAGCGTGCCGATCAGGCTGAACAGTTTGACACTGATATCGTGGCCTTCACCCTCGGTGAAACCGATCAGCGACATGCCCCAGACGCGCAGCCCCAGTTCAATGAACACCAGCCACACAAGCAGATGGGCGAGGGTGTAGAAGAAGCTCTTCAGGCGATCGGAATACAACGCATGGCGTTTCGGTCCGCGTGGCGGTTTAAGCGAGTGGCGGCGCACCAGCCCATTGATGACCATGCAGAGCACCAACAGCACGGTGCAGAGCATCGACTGGCGCAGCGCGGTACTGGTGTCGCCGGCGGAGACGAAAGTGGCGAACAGCGAGATGCCAACCAGCACCAGTGCTGGCACGTACCAGAAGGTGCCGAGGATCTCGATGGTGTCGCTCAGGGCGCGGCGGGTCAGGCGGCGTGACAGCGGTTGGTTGCGGATCAGGTGCGCGATCGGCCGGCGGAAACGCAGGATGAATAACCCGGTAGAGAGCGCCGCGAGAACATTGGTGACCGTTGCAGCGGTATGCGCAAGATGCACGCCGAGACTCTCGATCAGGCGCGGATCGTTCAGCGCTTCGCCGAAGGCGGCGAAGCTGCCGATCAGCCACAGTGGCCGAAACGCCTGATGGCGCAGGATGTACAACGCGCGATGACGGTGTGGACCGTCGAGCACGGAAAAAGCGATCACGCAGATCGCCGAGAAACAGGTGCCGACCACCAGCGCATAGGCCAACACCATCGCCAGACTTTTGCCCAGTGACGATGGCAGGGCGTAGCTCATGTAAACGGTAATCACCAATGCAATCAGCCATGGCCCGAGTTTGCGCAGTGCAAAGCGCAGCATGTCGAGAGCTTTGGGGTGTTGCGGCAGTTCTTCGGTGAGGCCGAAACGCATGCGTACCCGATGACCGAGCCAGATCAGCGCGGCGGCGAGCAGACTCCAGAGCATCAGAATCACGGCGAAGCCGAAGATGATCGGCAGCCATTCACTGGCCGGCAGCATCAGGGCTTTGAGCTCGTCCTGAGCCAGATCGAACTCGTTGGACCAGCGTGTGATCGGGCTGTCGGCGCCGGAAAACTGCTTCTCGAAATTGGCCAGCGTGCCGCCGATCAACCCGAGTACGCCCTCTTCGGGGGAGGCTTGGGCTTTTTTCGTGGCATCGCGCAGTTTCTTCAAATCGCTCAGCAACTGCGAGCGTTGCTTGTCGTTTTCCAGCGACTTGATGACTTCGTCCAGCGACTGGTCGAGCGGTTCCTGAGCTTCGGGTTGTGCCTTGGTGGTGTTGAGCAGGCCCGGCAGACCGACCGCTTGGGCGGGCGCCATGGGCAGTAGCGTCATCAGGCAGATGAAGAACAGACTGGGCAAAGCAAAAAGACGAGCGAACACTAGGCGGTCAACCTCGCAAGGGGCGGATTCGCTGGAGTGTACGAGGGCGCATTACTCAATGCGAGCCGGGTGCAGATTTATTCGTTGAGTTTGGCGAGGATCTTGTAAACCACAGTGGCGAGGATCGTCAGCATGCCGACCCACATCGCGAACACACCGATGTTCTTGTCGCGGAAGTTGAAGCCGACGGCCAGCAGAATCATTGCGCACAGGATGGGAATGAGCATGGCGTGGAAGGAGGACATCGAGATCATGGTGACTGCCTTGTCGGAGGGGATGATTCAAGTCTAGGTCGGTTTTGTTTGAGGGGGGGTGATGTGCGTCAGAATTGAATCGCCGCTAGGATGATTCGGTATTGCCGGAACTGGCGCTTTCGCGAGCAAGCCCGCTCCCACATTTAAAATGCATTCCAGTGTGGGAGCGGGCTTGCTCGCGAAGCTTTTAACGCTGTTATGGCAATTCGCGGCAGGCGTAGAACGCGCTCAGCACTTTGACCAGGTGCGCCAGATCATGGCTGCCGCACAGTTCGCGGATCGAGTGCATGGCGAAGGTCGGCAGGCCGATATCGACGGTGCGCACGCCCAAGTGGCTGGCGGTGATCGGGCCGATGGTCGAGCCACAGCCCATGTCACTGCGCACCACGAAGCTTTGCACCGGCACTTCTTCGGCCATGCACAGATGGCGGAAGAACCCGGCGGTTTCGCTGTTGGTGGCGTAGCGCTGGTTGCTGTTGACCTTGATCACCGGGCCGGCGTTGAGTTTCGGGCCGTGGTTGGCGTCGTGCTTCTCGGCATAGTTGGGGTGCACGCCGTGGGCGTTGTCGGCCGAGACCAGCAGGGATTTCTGGATGGTGCGGACGAACTCGTCGCCTTCCGGCAACAGACGACGCAGGGTCTGTTCGAGCATCGGACCATCGGCACCGCAGGCCGAGCAGGAGCCGACTTCTTCGTGGTCATTGGCGACCAATACGCAGGTTTCGTCGGTCTCGGCTGTCAGCAAGGCTTGCAGGCCGGCATAGCACGACAGCAGGTTGTCCAGGCGTGCGCCGGCAATGAAGTCACCATTGAGGCCAATCACCGCGGCACTTTGCGTGTCGTAGAAGCTCAGCTCGTAATCCAGCACCACATCAGCGTTTAGGCCGTGTTCGCGGGCCAGTTGATCGGTCAGTACGGCGCGGAAGTCGACGCGTTCGTCACCGGCAAACTGCGCGAGGATCGGCGGCAATTCGGTTTGGGCATTGATCGCCCAGCCCTGATTGGCTTCACGGTTGAGGTGAATGGCCAGGTTGGGAATGATGGCGATCGGTGCCTTGAAGTCGATCAACTGGCTCTCGACCTTGCCGTCGCGGCGGAAGGTCACGCGGCCGGCGAGCGACAGGTCGCGGTCGAACCACGGCGCCAGCAGGGCGCCGCCGTAGACTTCGACGCCCAGTTGCCAGAAGCCCTGGCGTTGCAGCTCCGGTTGCGGCTTGACCCGCAGGCACGGGCTGTCGGTGTGCGCGCCAACCAGACGGATACCGCCATGCAAAGGCGAGTGGCGGCCCATTTTGATCGCGACGATCGAGGAGTCATTACGGGTGACGTAATAGCGACCGTTGGCTTCGGTGGTCCATGGCTCGCGCTCGTCGAGGCGCACAAAACCGGCGGCCTCCAGACGTTGAACAAGGCTGGCAGTGGCGTGGAACGGGGTAGGGGAGGCCTTGAGGAAGTCGATCAGGCCTTGGTTCAACTCTTCGCGCATAAGAAACTCCAGACAGCAATGGCCGGGAGTTTAACGCATTGAACGTGGAATTGGCGCGGGGCCGAAGTCGATCACTGTGGGAGCGGGCTTGCTCGCGAAAGCGGTGTGTCAGTCAGCATTTCTGTTTCTGAACCACCGCGTTCGCGAGCAAGCCCGCTCCCACAGGGATAAAGCGTTGCTGGTCAGAACGGTGCCGGGCACTCGAAGCGCAGACGTTCGCCCGTTTGCGGATGGGTGAAGCTGAGCATGCTGGCGTGCAGGCACAGGCGTGGCCATGCGGCCAGGGCTTGCTCATGTGCGTAGAGGCCATCACCGAGCAGCGGATGACCGATTGACAGCATGTGTACGCGCAATTGGTGCGAGCGGCCGGTGATTGGCGTCAGCTCGACGCGACACCAGTCCCCGCAACGTTCCAGCACACGCCAGAAAGTCAGCGCATGTTTGCCGAATTCGTGGTCGACCACATGACGCGGCTTGGTCGGCGGGTCGTAGCGCAGCGGCAGGTCGATGCTGCCACTGTCCAGTTCCGGTTGACCCCACGCCAACGCGGTGTAGGCCTTTTCGGTTTCGCGGTCATGGAACTGGCGCGACAGTTCGCGATGGGTGTCGGCGTCACGGGCGAGCAGAATGATGCCGGACGTTTCCCAATCCAGGCGATGGACGATGCGCGCTTCCGGGTAGCCGTTTTCCTGCAAGCGGGTAATCAGGCAGTCCTTGTTGTCGTCGGCGCGACCGGGCACCGAGAGCAGCAACGTGGGTTTGTCGACCACCAGTACGGCGGCGTCCTGATGGATGATGCGGATGTTGGACAACGGCATTAAAACAGCCTCGTAACAAATGCCAACGGCGGTTCAGGGCCATTCCACTGTGGGAATGGCCCTGAACCGCCGTCGTTCCTGCCAGATCGACTCAGCGATCAGGCAGGGTGATGTTGAGTTCCAGAATCGAGCAACTGCCCTGGTTTTCCAGTGCGACATGCACGTCATCGGAGCCGATGTTGACGTACTTGCGGATCACTTCCACCAGTTCTTTCTGCAAGGCTGGCAAGTAATCCGGCGTGCTGCGCTGGCCGCGCTCATGCGCCACGATGATCTGTAGACGCTCTTTCGCTACCGAGGCGGTACTTGGCTTTTTGTTGGCACGAAAGAAGTCAAAAAGGTTCATTACCTACCTCCAAAAAGTCGCTCGAAGAATCCCTTCTTCTCGACATCGAGGAAACGGTGGGCTTTTTCTTTGCCCAACAGGCGGTCGACGGTATCGCTATAGGCCTGACCGGCATCGCTCTGGTCATCGAGAATCACCGGCACGCCCTGGTTGGATGCCTTGAGCACCGCCTGGGATTCCGGGATCACGCCGAGCAGGGTGACCGAGAGGATTTCCTTGACGTCTTCGACGCCGAGCATTTCGCCCTTTTCAACACGCTCCGGGTGATAGCGGGTGATGAGCAGGTGTTCCTTGATCGGGTCTTCGCCACGTTCGGCGCGACGCGATTTGCTGGCCAGCAGGCCGAGCATGCGGTCCGAATCTCGTACCGAGGACACTTCCGGGTTGGTCACAACGATCGCTTCGTCGGCGAAGTACATGGCCAGGTGCGCGCCTTTTTCGATGCCCGCCGGGGAGTCGCAGACCACGAACTCGAATTGTTCCTTGAGCTCCATCAGGACTTTTTCCACGCCTTCGACAGTCAGCGGGTCTTTGTCGCGGGTCTGGCTGGCGGCCAGTACGTAGAGGTTTTCCAGGCGCTTGTCTTTGATCAGAGCCTGTTGCAGGTTGGCTTCGCCGTTGACCACGTTGACGAAGTCATACACCA
>NZ_JBIUWM010000083.1:0-18044 GCF_044743445.1 Pseudomonas sp. NPDC087615
ATGTTGACTTCTTGCGGCATCCAGTGGTTTGCGCAACCGTCCAGGTACTTCTGCCAGGCCCAGTCGTACTTGAAGGGTACGAGTTGGTTGAGGTCGGCGCGGCAGTTGATCATGCGCTTTTCGTCAACGGCGACACGGGCGGAGGCGCCTTCGAGTTCGGCGAGGCCTTCGGCGACGTCGAGGGAGTTCAGTGCTGCCTTGGCGCGGGCCACGGCGGCCGAGTCGTCGGCGGTGACGGCGCGGGCTTCGAGCGCGGCGGCGCCGCCGGCGTTGTCGAGGCGGTCCATGTTGGCTTCAGTAGCGTGGCCGGCGTTGGCGCCTTTCACTGCTGCTACTTCACTGTCTTCTTTGTCGAATTCGTCCCAGCTCAGCATGACGTGTCGTCTCCTGCTTGAGGGCCTGTCGCCCCGTGTGAAACCTGATTGGTTGGTTTTTCACACGGTCGTACAGACCGCGTTGGATCTTAAGGAATCGTTTTTTGCAGCAGCTAAGGCAGGCAATAAAACAGAATTTTGTTCGGGGTTCCGAGAGCCTCTGACGGGCGCAGCTCGCGTTGAACGCTGCTGCGGGGCTTCAGATTGGCTGTTCATCCCTGTAAGGGAATATTGCTGTCCCGATTAGGGCGGCATTATAGGGAAAAAAAACGGGCTGTGCTGAGGCGAATCCGCGCATGGAGCGGTCGAGGCGGGTGGTTTTTCGATGAGAGCGTGGGTTTACAGGGCTTTGCCGGGGATAGATTTTTTTTCGCAGACATTTCGCTTTTGTGGATTTGCTCAAAAAACGAACAAAAAAACGCGGTTTTTACTACATCTAGTGTTTTGCAAGCATTTTTGACGACTCTAGACACAACTGAGCCCGACCGAAGTCGGGCTGGAATCGACCCTCAATGTGGCGCTGAGAGGTCCAATTCGGTGCAGTCTTGATCAGCCATTGGAGCAGCCGTTGCCCATGATGCTGTAACGCAGGATGTGACGCTGGCCTTGGGAGTCGTCGTATTCCATTTTCACGGGGACAACTTCGCAGACGTTGGGTACTTCGCTCATGGAGACAACTTTGGCGATGTCCAGGTGAGTGGAGTAGGTGTATTCCTCGATGGCCGGTTGTTGCTGGGCGACGTCAGTCGGGGCCTCGTCTGCCATGGCGGTTGCGCACAGACTGCTGAGGGCCAGAACCCATAAAGCTTTCATTCGGATTTACCTTTTTGAGGTCGAGTGGGGTCACGCAACCTTTATGGGGTTGCGTGTGTAACTTCATCGTTTGCAGTTATTACTTGAGAGCTGGATTAACGGCCTTCGTGGGGGCTGTATCGTTGTTAATCGCTTTGCCTTGTCGGCGAGGTGAATTCTAGGGAGGTGAGGTGGGGGTAAACAGAGCGGGTTTTGATAAACACCTTTGGCAGATTTGGTAACAATCGCTGGATGTGGTGTCTGCGGGGAGGCGGTGTGTCTGATAGACCGAGTTGTCTGAATCGCTGGCAAGCCAGCTCCCACAGGGGTTGCGCGGTATTCGGAAGAGGCATTTGGCAGGCGGATTGGGGAAGTCTGGATGTTTTGTAGGGGCTTGTTACTACCATCGTCGAATGGTTCTATGGGCCCGGCCCGGATACAACTGGGTCATACAAAAACAACTATTACACCGAGGTAGGAAAGATGAGTGCGGCTTCTCTGTATCCCGTTCGTCCCGAGGTTCTGGCTAACACGCTGACTGACGAGGCGACCTACAAAGCCATGTACCAGCAGTCGGTCGTCAACCCTGACGGCTTCTGGCGCGAGCAAGCCCAGCGTCTTGACTGGATCAAGCCTTTCACCACGGTGAAACAGACTTCGTTCGACGATCACCATGTCGACATCAAGTGGTTCGCCGATGGCACCCTGAACGTTTCCTATAACTGCCTCGACCGTCATCTGGCCGAGCGCGGCGATCAAGTGGCGATCATCTGGGAGGGCGACGATCCTTCCGAAAGCCGCAACATCACTTACCGCGAACTGCACGAACAAGTGTGCAAACTCGCCAACGCCCTGCGTGGTCAGGACGTGCACCGCGGCGACGTGGTGACTATCTATATGCCGATGATTCCCGAAGCCGTGGTCGCCATGCTGGCCTGCACCCGGATCGGCGCGATTCACTCGGTGGTGTTCGGGGGTTTCTCGCCGGAAGCCCTGGCCGGTCGCATCATCGACTGCAAATCCAAAGTGGTGATCACCGCTGACGAAGGCATTCGTGCCGGCAAGAAAATTCCGCTCAAGTCCAACGTCGACGACGCGCTGACCAACCCGGAAACCAGCAGCATCCAGAAAGTCATCGTGTGCAAGCGCACCGGGGGTGACATCAAGTGGAACCAGCATCGCGACATCTGGTACGAAGACCTGATGAAAGTGGCGGGCAGCGTGTGCGCGCCCAAAGAGATGGGCGCTGAGGAAGCGCTGTTCATCCTTTACACCTCAGGCTCCACCGGCAAGCCGAAGGGCGTGCAGCACACCACGGGCGGTTATCTGCTGTATGCGGCGATGACTCACGAGCGTGTGTTCGACTACCGCCCGGGCGAAGTTTATTGGTGCACGGCCGACGTTGGCTGGGTCACGGGCCACAGTTATATCGTCTACGGCCCACTGGCCAACGGCGCGACCACGTTGCTGTTCGAAGGCGTGCCGAACTACCCGGACATCACTCGGGTGGCGAAGATTGTCGACAAGCACAAGGTCAACATCCTCTACACCGCACCGACCGCGATCCGCGCAATGATGGCTTCGGGTCAGGCCGCTGTTGAAGGCGCTGATGGCAGCAGCCTTCGCTTGCTCGGTTCGGTGGGTGAGCCGATCAACCCGGAAGCCTGGGACTGGTACTACAAGAATGTGGGTAAGTCGCGCTGCCCGATCGTTGATACCTGGTGGCAGACCGAGACGGGCGGCAACATGATGAGCCCGTTGCCGGGCGCCCATGCGCTGAAGCCGGGTTCGGCGGCGCGGCCGTTCTTCGGTGTGGTGCCGGCGCTGGTCGACAACCTCGGTAACATTATCGAGGGCGAGGCTGAAGGCAATCTGGTGATTCTCGATTCGTGGCCAGGTCAGGCGCGCACGCTGTATGGCGACCATGACCGCTTCGTCGACACCTACTTCAAGACGTTCCGTGGCATGTACTTCACCGGTGACGGTGCGCGTCGTGATGCCGATGGTTACTACTGGATCACCGGGCGGGTGGATGACGTGCTCAACGTCTCCGGCCACCGTATGGGTACGGCCGAGATCGAGAGTGCGATGGTTGCCCACCCGAAAGTCGCTGAAGCGGCGGTGGTTGGTGTGCCGCACGACATCAAGGGGCAGGGCATTTATGTCTACGTCACCCTGAAGAATGGCGAGGAGCCGACCGAGCAATTGCGTCTGGAGTTGAAGAACTGGGTGCGTAAAGAGATCGGGCCGATTGCTTCGCCGGACGTGATCCAGTGGGCGCCTGGGCTGCCGAAGACTCGTTCGGGCAAGATCATGCGCCGGATTCTGCGCAAGATTGCCACGGCTGAGTACGACGGGTTGGGGGATATCTCGACGCTGGCGGACCCGGGTGTGGTGCAGCATTTGATTGATACGCACAAGACCATGAATGTTGCTTAAGTAGCGGGTTGATGTGTTGGAAAGCCCTGTTCGGTGTAGACCGGATGGGGCTTTTTTGTGTCTGTTGTTTATGTGCTGGCTGGTTTGGCCCCTTCGCGAGCAAGCCCGCTCCCACAGTTGGAATGAGTTCCAGCCGTTGGGGTGGGGGCGTCTGTGAGTATTGGTTCGGTTTATGTGGTGGCTGGTTTGGCCCCTTCGCGAGCAAGCCCGCTCCCACAGGGGATTGCATTGGGTCTGAAGGAATTCGGTCAAAACTGTGGGAGCGGGCTTGCTCGCGAAGGCAATTTGTCAGGCGCTGGTGTAGTCCGCAGCCAGAAACCGAAACCACCCAACCAATAATTATCGATTTCCCGTGTAAGACATTTCCGCCTGTTACCCTTCCGCCTCCAAGTAACCAAATGTGTAACCGTCCGCGCCAAACCGGGGCGAGGGGAAACGCATCGCCCCGTTTTAGAGCCTCCAAACCCGGCGAGAAAAATAAGACACAACGCTGCGCTTGCCGGATTAGAAGGGTTTGCGAATAATAGGCCCGCAATTTGCAGCATAGATCGGTTCACTGTCTTTCGCTCTTGCATGAAATTGCGGGGCTGTCAATGTGCTCAAGTGGGTTTCTCAGTGCATCTGTAATTAGTTGTCGCATTGAAGAAATATCGACTTCGGGCCTGTCGTTAGAATGCCGATCACTGGCTCATCGTGGCTAACGTTGAAACCTCCTGCGGTTTCAATAGGAAATTTCCCACCGATGCAGCAACGGATTTTCCGATTCACCCATTCGCATATTGGGCTGTTGCTCACTCTGCCGTTTTTGCCCTTTACCGATGGAGTCTCAAGATGAAGAAACTTGTGCTGCTTGGCGCCCTGGCACTGTCCGTGCTGTCGCTCAATGCCTTCGCTGACGAAAAACCTGTGAAGATCGGTATCGAAGCGGCCTACCCTCCGTTCGCTTCCAAAGCGCCGGACGGCAGCATCGTCGGTTTCGACTATGACATCGGCAACGCGCTGTGCGAGCAGATGCAGGTCAAGTGTGTATGGGTCGAGCAAGAGTTCGACGGTCTGATCCCGGCACTGAAAGTGCGCAAGATCGACGCGATCCTGTCGTCCATGTCGATCACTGAAGACCGCAAGAAGTCCGTCGACTTCACCAACAAGTACTACAACACCCCGGCACGTCTGGTCATGAAGGCCGGTACTCAGGTCAGCGAAGGTCTGGCTGAGCTCAAGGGCAAGAACATCGGCGTGCAACGTGGTTCGATCCACGAGCGTTTCGCCCGCGAAGTCCTGGCTCCACTGGGCGCCGAAATCAAACCGTACGGTTCGCAGAACGAGATCTACCTCGACGTGGCCGCCGGTCGCCTCGACGGTACCCTGGCTGATGCCACCCTGCTGCAAGACGGTTTCCTGAACACCGACGCTGGTAAAGGTTTCGCCTTCGCAGGCCCGGCATTCACCGACGTCAAATACTTCGGCGACGGCGTGGGCATCGCTGTGCGTAAGGGCGATGCCCTGAAAGACAAGATCAACGCTGCCATCGCGGCCATCCGCGAAAACGGCAAATACAAAGCTATCCAGGACAAGTACTTCGCCTTCGATATCTACGGCAAGTAATACGTCTCTGCGACAAGTCCGAAATGGCGCAAGCAACAGGATCTCTGCGGTTTGCGCCATTTTTTCATCCCAACTTTCGAGGACCTGAATCATGTTGAAAGGCTACGGGGCTGTCATCCTCGATGGCGCATGGCTGACGCTTCAGCTCGCCTTGTCGTCCATGGCTCTGGCCATCGTTCTCGGGCTGATCGGTGTTGCACTGCGCCTGTCGCCGGTGCGCTGGCTGGCGTGGCTGGGCGATCTGTATTCCACGGTGATCCGCGGGATTCCCGATCTGGTGCTGATCCTGCTGATTTTCTACGGCGGTCAGGACTTGCTCAACCGCGTGGCGCCGCTGCTCGGCTTCAACGATTACATCGACCTGAACCCGTTGGCCGCCGGTATCGGCACCCTCGGTTTCATCTTCGGGGCGTACCTGTCGGAAACCTTCCGTGGCGCGTTCATGGCGATCCCCAAGGGGCAGGCCGAGGCGGGCATGGCCTACGGCATGAGCAGTTTTCAGGTGTTCTTCCGGGTGATGGTGCCGCAGATGATTCGCTTGGCGATTCCGGGCTTCACCAACAACTGGCTGGTACTGACCAAGGCGACTGCGCTGATTTCGGTGGTCGGCCTACAAGACATGATGTTCAAGGCCAAGCAGGCGGCGGATGCCACTCGCGAGCCTTTCACCTTCTTCCTTGCAGTGGCGGCGATGTACCTGGTGATCACCAGTGTTTCGTTGCTGGCATTGCGTCAACTTGAGAAGCGCTACTCGGTAGGCGTAAGGGCGGCTGATCTATGATCTTCGACTACAACGTCATTTGGGAGGCTATGCCGCTGTACCTCGGCGGCCTGTTGACCACCCTCAAATTGCTCGCGCTGTCGCTGTTCTTTGGTCTATTGGCGGCGTTGCCGCTGGGGCTGATGCGCGTCTCCAAGAACTCGATCGTCAACGGCACCGCGTGGCTGTACACCTACGTGATTCGCGGTACGCCGATGCTGGTTCAACTGTTCCTGATCTACTACGGTCTGGCCCAGTTCGAAGCTGTACGTGAAAGCTTCCTCTGGCCGTGGCTGTCCAGCGCTACGTTCTGCGCATGCCTGGCGTTCGCCGTGAACACCAGCGCTTACACCGCGGAAATCATCGCCGGCAGCCTGAAGGCGACGCCGAACGGTGAGATCGAAGCGGCCAAAGCCATGGGCATGTCACGCTTCAAGATGTACAAGCGCATCCTGCTGCCGTCGGCCCTGCGCCGCGCGTTGCCGCAGTACAGCAACGAAGTGATCATGATGCTGCAGACCACCAGTCTGGCGTCCATCGTGACCCTGATCGACATCACGGGTGCGGCCCGTACCGTTAACGCGCAGTACTACCTGCCGTTCGAGGCGTACATCACCGCTGGCGTGTTCTACCTGTGCCTGACCTTCATTCTGGTCAAGTTGTTCAAGCTGGCCGAGCGTCGCTGGCTGAGCTATCTGGCCCCGCGGAAGCACTGATATGGAACGTATCGACCACGTTTTGCCGTGGAGCCATCTGGGCAGCGAGCGCAGGATTTCGGTATTTCGTTTCGGCAGCGGCGAGCGCAAGGCCTACATTCAGGCCAGCCTGCACGCTGACGAATTGCCGGGCATGCGCACCGCTTGGGAGCTGAAAAAGCGCCTCGGCGAACTCGAAGCCAAAGGCCTGCTCAACGGCGTGATCGAGCTGGTGCCGGTGGCCAACCCGTTGGGTCTTGGCCAGTTGCTGCAAGGCAATCACCAAGGGCGTTTCGAGGCGGGCAGTGGCAAGAATTTCAACCGTGACTTCGTTGAGCTGAGCGCGCCGGTTGCGGCGGCTTTGGCTGACAGCCTCGGTGACGATCCGCACGCCAACATTCGCCTGATCCGTCAGGCGATGGCCGATCATCTGGCGGCATTGCCGCCCGCGAGCAGCCAGTTGCAAGGCATGCAGCGCGTATTGCTCAGCCATGCCTGCACCGCCGACGTGGTACTCGACTTGCACTGTGATGCTGAAGCTGCGCTGCACCTGTATGCGTTGCCGCAGCACTGGCCGCAGTGGCGTTCACTGGCCGCGCATCTGAATGTGAAAGTGGGTTTGCTGGCGGAAGATTCCGGCGGCAGCTCGTTCGATGAAGCCTGTTCGCTGCCGTGGCTGCGCCTGTCGCGTCAGTTTGCGCAGGCGCAGATTCCGTTGGCCTGTCTGGCGACGACCATCGAGCTGGGCGGTCAGGCTGACACCGGCCGCGCTGAAGCCCAGGCGTATGCTGAAGGCATTCTGGCGTTCCTCGCCGAGCAGGGCTTGATCAGCGGCGAGTGGCCGAACCCGGCACACGAGCCGTGCGAAGGCATGCCGTTCGAAGGCACCGAATTGTTGTTCGCGCCGCACCCGGGCGTGGTGAGCTTTGTGCGTAAACCCGGCGAATGGGTCGAGGCCGGTGATGAGATTTTTGAAGTGATCGACCCTGTGTCCGATCGGGTCAGCACGGTATGTGCTGGTACGTCCGGGGTGCTGTTTGCCATTGAACGGCTGCGCTATGCCCAACCCGGTTTCTGGCTGGCCAAGGTGGCGGGGCGCGAAGCGCTGCGTCACGGGCGCTTGCTCAACGACTGACTGACTGTTTTTGTGAGAACCGACCGCATGTACAAACTTGAAGTCCAAGACCTGCATAAACGCTATGGCAGTCACGAAGTGCTCAAGGGCGTGTCCCTGAAAGCGGCAGCCGGCGATGTGATCAGCATCATCGGCTCCAGTGGCTCCGGCAAAAGTACTTTCCTGCGTTGCATCAACCTGCTTGAGCAGCCGCACGCGGGCAAGATCCTGCTCAACAACGAAGAGTTGAAACTGGTCGCGAACAAGGACGGCGCGCTGAAAGCCGCTGATCCAAAGCAGTTGCAGCGTATGCGTTCGCGTCTGTCGATGGTGTTCCAGCATTTCAACCTGTGGTCGCACATGACTGCGCTCGAAAACATCATGGAAGCGCCGGTGCATGTACTGGGCATGTCCAAGGCTGAAGCCCGCGAGAAAGCCGAGCATTACCTGAACAAGGTCGGCGTGGCCCATCGTAAGGATGCGTTCCCGGGGCACATGTCCGGCGGCGAGCAGCAGCGTGTGGCAATTGCCCGTGCGCTGGCGATGGAACCGGAAGTGATGCTGTTCGACGAACCGACCTCGGCACTCGACCCGGAACTGGTAGGCGACGTGCTCAAAGTCATGCAGGCGCTGGCTCAGGAAGGCCGCACCATGGTGGTGGTCACCCACGAAATGGGCTTTGCCCGTGAAGTGTCGAACCAGTTGGTGTTCCTCCACAAAGGTGTTGTGGAAGAAAGCGGCGATCCGCGCGAAGTGCTGGTCAATCCGCAATCGGAGCGTCTGCAACAGTTCCTCTCGGGTAGCCTCAAGTAATCGCTCCCGTTATGCACCAAATTAGGTCATGCTTCGCGACCTGAAGACTTGCTCGGCCCCCTGTGGGAGCGGGCTTGCTCGCGAAAGCGGTGTATCAGTCGACATCATTGGTGTCTGATCTACCGCATTCGCGAGCAAGCCCGCTCCCACAATGGATCTGCGACAGTTTCGATTTCGGGCTAGCATTGGCCCTTGCCTTCATCACCGTTTCTCGTTTCGGATTGCCCGCCCATGACTGCCCATCGAATTGGTTTCCTGATTTGGCCCAGCACTAAAGCGTTGACGCTGGCGCTGGCGGAGGAGGCCTTGCGTGTTGCTCAGCGTGTGCACCCGGACGTGGTCTACGAGTTGACGTTCTTGCAGGCCGAGCCACCCGCCGAAGGTGCCTGGCAATTGCCCGGCGAGCCGTGGGCCGGCAAGCTCGAGAACTTCCAGAAACTGTTTTTGCTCGCCGATGAGCCGCCGACGTCTTTGGCGCCGGCTCTGAGCAGTGCACTGAAACAACTGGTGCGGGCCGGTTGTGTGATCGCAGGTTTGTCGGCCGGTGTGTATCCGTTGGCGCAACTCGGTTTGCTCGACGGTTACCGCGCCGCCGTGCACTGGCGCTGGCAGGACGATTTTGCTGAACGTTTCCCGAAAGTCATCGCCACCAGCCATCTGTTCGACTGGGACCGTGATCGCCTGACCGCGTGTGGCGGCATGTCGGTGCTCGACTTGTTGCTGGCGGTGCTGGCGCGCGATCACGGCGCAGAACTGGCCGGTGCGGTGTCCGAAGAACTGGTGGTGGAGCGCATCCGCGAGGGTGGCGAGCGTCAGCGCATTCCGTTGCAGAACCGTCTGGGCTCCAGCCATCCGAAGCTCACCCAGGCGGTGTTGCTGATGGAAGCCAATATCGAAGAACCGCTGACCACCGACGAAATCGCCCAACATGTGTGCGTATCCCGTCGGCAGTTGGAGCGGATCTTCAAGCAATACCTCAATCGTGTGCCGAGCCAGTACTACCTGGAACTGCGCCTGAACAAGGCCCGGCAGATGTTGATGCAAACCAGCAAGTCGATCATTCAGATCGGCCTGTCGTGCGGCTTCTCCTCGGGGCCGCATTTCTCCAGCGCCTATCGCAACTTCTTCGGTGCCACGCCGCGGGAAGATCGCAACCAGCGGCGCAGCAGCAGCCCGTTCGAGTTGTCGTCGGTGCCGCCCGAGCGCGGTTAGACAATGGCTGGCAGGCTCTTGCTTAGGGCCCCGACGAATCGACAGATATTGGTGAGTGTTCACTTCCATTCGAGAACGAAGAGTCTTCGAAATCGTTGAGCAGTTGATGAAGATTTCGCGTCCTTCTTTGTTCCTCGATCAACCTGGCTTCATTGGCAGCCTTATAAACGCTCAGACGCTGCTGGCTCTGTGCGGTCAATGGATTACCACTGAAGTCGAAAGTCGCTTTCAAGCCGGAACCGCTGGTCAGCAACTGGGCTGGCAACTCCGTGATGGCGTTATCGGACAGGTTTGCATGCATCAGATACGGCAACTCGGACAGCCCTTGTGGTATTTCGGTGAGCCCGGTGTTGCTCAGGTCCAGTGAGCGCGACTCCTGCAGAGTTCTCAGGTCTGGCGTCAGGCCAAGCGGGTTGTTGTGCAAGTCCAGTGAGCGCAGCTTGTCCAGGGTGCCGAGTGCATCCACGGTCTGGGGAGTCAGCACGACTTGGCAGTTGTGCAGACTCAAGTTCTCCAGTTCGTTCTGTTTGAAGATGGCAGCGGGAAGGTCGCCCAGCGGATAGTCTTGGATCGTGAGGTCTTTGAGAGCCGGGAAAAGCCCGATAAGTTGATCCACTCGATGAGCCACTTTCGCTGTGCTCGTCAATTGCAGCTTGTGTATATACCCAAAATTGCCACTCAACGCCGGTAGTTCACCGGTGAACGACAGGTCGCAGGTGAAGTCGGCGAACATCGAGGCGGTGGGATAATTGCGCAGACGTTGCTCCAGGCTTTCCCTGAACTGCGCTCTTTTGGCTTTTTCCACTGCCGTTGCTTCTGCATCCAGCCCTGTCTGCGCAGCGGCCTCGTTCACCCACCCTTCAAGCTTGCTGAGTACGCTGTCCAGTTCGGTCTGCCGACGCATCAGTTCGAGACGACCATCGGCCAGTGTGCCTGGCAGGCGATAGATCATCCGGCTGGCCTCTGTGCTGTTCAGGTTCGGATGGATCGTTTGCGCCAGATCGATATCGGCCTGGTCGGCCGCCACCCCCATCTCGTAATAGCTTGTCTGGAAAAATGTCTTTATGCGCTCCCGGGAAGCGGCAGACAGCGGGTTGGCGGTCAACTGGACGCGGGTGCCAGCGTTACCGGGGAAGTCGTGAGGCAGTTCCACTATCGAGTTCTCGATGAGCAAGGCTGATCGAAGTTGAGGCAGTTGTGCCAGACCGACCGGAACACTGTCGATGCCGGTTCTGGAAAGATCCAGGATCGTCAACTCGCGCAGCGCTGTTAAATCCGGCACCGCGCCTAACAGGTTGTTGTACAGGTCCAGCGTCTTCAATCGGGTCAAGGCGGACAAAGTGACCTGTCCTCCGGCTTCGATTGAGATACCGCAGCTATTGAGCCTCATCGATTCGAGCGACGGCATGCGCGTCAGTGCCGTGGGCAGGCGTCCCAAGGTGAAACCGCGTATCTCCAGCGCCTGCACGCCGGTGAAACAGGCCAGAAAACCATCGGGGATATTCAGGGCGGCATTACCCTGGAGGGACAGTTGAGTGACGTGGCCGAAATCGGCCGCCAGTACCGGCAATTCACCGGCAAAATTCATGTCAGCAACAAGCGCGTTGAGCCTCAGTTGCGGTTTGTCGATGTGTCTGCTGCGCCAGAACTGCTCCAGTGTTTTTCCGAATTGTTTGCGTGCGTTGTGTTCAATTGCTCTTTGAGCTGCACCCCAGTATTGACCGGTCAGCGGATCGCGCACCGGTGCTCTCTCGGCCCAGGCGCCCAGGTCGCTGATCATTTGAGCCATTTCTATTTCCCAGTTCACTAACTGAGTGCTGCCGGCCTGCAGTGTGCCGGGCAGGTGATAGATCATGTGGCTGGCGTCTTCGACGTCCAGTTGCGGGAACAGGTTCTGCGCGCGGGCGAGATCGTCCACATCCGGCAATACGCCAAAGTCTCGCCCCTTTTCCGTGTAGTACGTCTTGATGCGCTCGCGAGCGGCTTGGGACAGAGGGTTGCTGGCCAGATTGACGCCGTCGACGAGATCCAGATCCATATTGAAAAATGCTTCGGGCAGATCGGTAAGGTTGTTGCCATTGAGCAGGGCGCTTCTCAGGTTGGGGTGATCGACGAGCCCGTTCGGCAGGGTTGAAATGGCGGTGTTGCTCAGTCGAAGGTCGTTCAATGCCGGCAGCGTTCGCAGGTCGGGCGCCACGGTCAGAGGGTTGCCGTTGAGGTTCAGAAGCTCAAGGTCGCTCAGGCCGGCGAGGGTATTTTCGCCCTCAAGCGTGAGTGTCACGCCGCAGCGGCTCAGCGTGAGCTCTTTGAGCTCCGGCAGGTTGGCCATGAACGAGGGTATTTCACCCAGCGCGAAATGACGCATCGTCAGAATATGCGCCTTGGTAAACAGCTCAATGAATGGGCCAACCCCGCTGATGGCGTCATTGCCATTGAGCTGGAGGCTTGAGACGTGGCTGAAATCCATTTCAAGCCGTGGCATGTCGCCGATGAACCTCAAATCCAACTCGAAGAAATCCTCGCGCATCGCGGACTCGTTGGACCTGCTGCGCCAGAGTCGCTCCAGTCGGTGCCCGAATTCCGATCGGGCAGCGTACTGGTCGAATAGCTCAATGGCCGAAAACGCTTCGCCGGTGACAGGGTGAACGCTTGGAACTTGCGGGGCCCAGCGCGTCAGGTCAGCGTTCATGCGAGTCAATTGCGCTCGCCAGCGATCAAGCTGTATCCGTCCATCTGCCAGGGTTCCGGGCAAGTCATAGACCACATCGCTGGCCTCTTGCTCGTCCAGAGTTGGAAACAGATCCCGCGCAATGGCGATTTCGCTGCTATCGACCCGTACATCAAAGTCGTAGCCGGTTTTGCGGTAGTAGGTTTTGATCCGGTTGCGTGTCTCTGTCGACAACGGGTTGTCGGAGAAATCGAATAATTCAGAGCGGTCGACGGGGAGATCGAAAATCGCCTCGGGTAATTCGCTGATCAAGTTACCGTTGAAAATCGCGGTTCGCAGGTTCGGATGGTCGGCCAGTCCGTCAGGAACGGCAGAGATGCCGGTGTTGGACAAATCTGCGTATGTCAGCTCAGGCAACAGGTTGAGGTCGGGGAATGTACCCAGCGGGTTGTTCCTCAAGTCCAGTGTTTGCAGGTTGTTCAGTGAAACGAGCGTCGCCTGGTTTTCGGGGGTCAGTATCACCCCGCAGTTGTTCAGATCGAGCGTGGTGAGCCGAGGCATGTTGAATGCCGAGAGGGCGACGGGTTCCAGGTCAAAGGTATTGAGTTCCAGCATGGATAAATTTTGGAAGCGCTGCACGAATGGCAGTAACGCGGTGATGTTTGTATTGCCCGTCAGGGTCAGCCTGGAGACATGGTCAAAGTTAGCGCTGAGCACTGGCATGTCGCCCATGAACTGGAGCGTCGCCACCAGGTTGTCATTTCTGGTCAGTGCCGACCTGCTACGCCAGAACTGATCCAGTGTTTGTGCGAAATTGATCCTGGCGGACAATTCGCGCGCTTGCTCGTTCATGTTCAAGCCCTGGTCGGTCACGGGCGTCTGGTTGACCCACTGACCCAGCTCAGCATTGAGCTGGGTGACTTCCGCTTCCCAGTGGGCGAGCTGGACTCGACCTTGAGCCAGCGAGCCTGGCAATCGATACAGCAGGTCAGTCGCCTGGTCGGCGTCCAGAGCCGGATACAGCGTGGTAGTGCGCAAAATATCGGCCTGTTCGGCCCTGATTCCGAAGTGTCTGCCGGTGCGATTGTAGAAGCTCTTCACTTGCTCCCGAGTGGCGGCCGACACCGGGTTGTCGGCAAAGCTGAAGCCGTCACTGAGGACGCTGGCCAGGTTGAAAAATGCGTCCGGGATTTCGGTGATCTGATTGTTATCGAATCGGCCGGTGATCAGTCGGGGGTGTTCGAGCAAACCAGTGGGTAGCGCGGAGATGTTGGTGTCGACCAGATTGAGGTGACGCAGCGATGGCATCGTACTGACGTCGAGAGGATGTTGCAGAGGGTTGCCTCGCAGATCCAGCAGCGAGAGCTCGGGAATTGCTGCCAGCACCGATTGGTTGGCTGCTGAAAGCGTGATGCCGCAGTTGCGCAGCACCAACTGCCGAAGCATTGGCATGGAGGTGAAGGCTTGCGGAAGGTTGGGCATGTTGAGGTTTTGCCCGTCCATGTACATCAATCGCGGGAAATTCTGCATGAAGGTAGCGAGGTTGCTGGTACTGGCACTGCCATTGATCGACAGCATGGTGACGTGGCTGAAATCCGCATTCAGCCGCGGAAGTTCGCCCATTACCGGTTGTGCTATCTGCAGAATGTATCCGGCGGAGGCGCGTGTTTGCCTGCGCCAGCAACGCAGGAGTGCGAGCTTGATCTGAGCGCGGTTCTGCCGGGCTGCTCGACGCTGAAGGTCCGTCAGTGGCAGACCGCTGGCTGGGTCGTTGAGCGCAACGTTGTTCTCCCAGCTGAGCAGATCATCACTGAGGCTGTTGTATTCGATGCGAAGCCTGGAAAGTTCTGCGTTCAGACCTGCCGGATCATGCTGGAACCTGGCGGTAAACGTTCGCGCTTCCTCGGCAGAATACCCTCGAAAAATTGCCTGTAGCCGTTCTTCCTGGGTGAGGAACCGGGCGCCCAGGTTGGGAAAGTTGTCCTGATTTTCTATGCTGACCACGCCGGCTTCGCCCAGCTCGAAAAAATCGGGTGCTTCACGATCTCTTGTGGTGGGGAGCGGTGGTTCATTTCTGATCCCCACCAGTCGCAGCGTGTCTACGGCTGGGGGCTGAATCAGCGGGTCGCAAATCGCCACTCGCAGGTCGCTGCGCGCCACCGGTCGTTGGCGGATCGCCGCTTTCAGGGTCTCGGCCTGGCCTACCTGGATGTTCACCGCGTTGCGCTCTGCGTCCGGCAGAGCGTACAAAATGCTGGAATAGAAGTCGGTGGCCGAGTGCAGTTCCTGGCCGCGATCATCGTAGGGTTGATAGCGGCCGTCGCTTTGACGCACCAGCACTTTTTGCGCGGGGGCATCGCTGCGACCGGTGCTGTCGAGCATCGGCCCTTCGTAGCGACCGTCGCGAATTTCGATGTGCACGTCGCCGCTCCAGCCGGGCAACCGTTTGAGGCTGTGCAGCGCCAGGGTGTCGGTATCGGGATTGTTCACGCCGTCCAGTTCCAGCCCCTCATAGGCGCGGGTGACACGCACTTCCTGACTGGCCAGTTGCATGAGTTGCTGCTGACGCGCCGGCACTTGCCCTTCGCTGATCAGCAGCAACTCGTCACCACTGGCGGTGTCGAGCAGTTCACGGGTGACAGTGGCCGGTAGCGCCGGATCGTGCTGGAGGAGGACCTGTGTCAGTGGATCGTTGCTGTGCTGGAGCGCCTGGTAGCGCGTCTCGAACATGACGCTGCGTTGTTGTATGGCGAGCTGGGCCAGTTGCTTGCGCAGCATCTGGCTGCGTACGTCCAGTGGCGGTGTCGGGCCGGCGAACTCCATGCCCAGCAGGGCTTTGCCTTGTGCCTCGTCGAGGGCATAAAACAGACTTTTGAGCAGGTCGCCGCCGATCAGGCTGTCTTGATGCAGTTCGGTCAGCGGCAAGCTCTCGTCACTGGAGGATTGCCAGATGAGTTCGCCTTGTTTATCCAGCAAACGCAGGCGCTTGCCGGCAGGCCAGCGGCCCTGCTCGGTCAACAGTTGCAACTGCATGACCGGGTCGGCGCGCAGGTATTGCTCGGGCACATCGCTGCCCAGATAGTCGTTGAAGCGTTGCAACTGCTGATCGATCTTGAAGCGCTGGATGCTGTCGGCCAGCAACGGCGGGAGTTTTTCCTGATCGACATGCATCTTGCGCAGGGCACCTTCGTTGACCCCGCTGACCTGAAGAATCGTTTCGCGTTCGAGCGGGGAAAACGACTCGACCAAGGGGCCGATCCGGCGCAGCGCCGTGGGCTTGTCCCATTCCAGCGGTTGTTCGAGTTCGGTGTGCCAGGCGCCGTCGCCGTTGTGTCGTAACAGCGGTTGGTAAGCATCGGGACGGGTCGGGTGTTCGATCCGGTACTGGCCGGGGATGGTGCTTTCGCTCACGGCAAAATGGGCGTTTTCGAGCGGCAACAGATGTTTGCCTTGATGCTGGTGCAGGCCGAGTTGATTGGGCGTGGAGTCGGGGGCCGGAACACTTTCCTGTTGATAGCGGCCGAGGTCAGGATCCCAGTAACGGATTTGTTCGTTGGCCGTTTTGACCGCTTTGAAGCGGTCGATGAAGGCGACGACTTCTTTGGGCAAAATCTTGGGAAGCTCGGCCACGGCAATATTCCCGCCTACCGCAAACAACCCCAATTGGATCAGTGATTCGAGGGTGCTCATCAAGTGTTCGAACGCTTCGGTGGTGCGCCCCTGCGCCCATTCGATGATGCCTTCGAAGGCCTCGTTGAGAAACTGATAAGCCATGTACGCCATCATCGCTTCGCCCAAGACGGGCACGAAGGGCGCGATGACCAGTGCGGCGGTTTGCACGATCGTCGAAATGATGTTGACCACCGAATCCCAGAAGGCCCAGCGGGCTTTCTGGTCGACCGAAGCGGTCGGTACGGCGATGAAGCGGGCATCGTTGAGGATCTTGTTGAGTTTCGCCTGATAGAGGTGTTGCCACAGATCGTCGTGGAACGGGATGAATGCCGTCTCCAGATTGGGTCGCTCGACCGGGGATTCTCGCCAGGCGGGTTCAGCGCTCCCTGTCACACTTGGGTGCCATTTGATTTTGCTCAAGCGGTCATTGAGGCCGGAGAAGAAAAAACCGCGGTGCTCGTGATTCACGAACCGGCTGAAAAAGTGCTGGTATTCCTCTGAGCGCAACTGTCGGGTCAATTCAATGACCATATCGAGTGCCGAGGCATATTCCTTGAACGGGTGCTCGGGGTCTTCCGGGACATAGGCCACCACTTTTGCGGTTTTTCGCGCCTCCTCCAGGCCGGGGGCAAACACGACGATACCGGTAAGCGCGGCGCCCATCATCGTCACGTCATGACGCACCACGGGCACGCTGTTGATCCGTATGCCTTGCAGCCCGTCGAGCATCGCGTCGATCAGGCGGAAAGAACTTTGCGAAATATCACGGTTCATCAGTGCCATCTGCAGCGCTGCGCGCATCGCGGCTTTTTCGCTCGCATCAATCTTTTGGCGCAGCGACGTTGCCACTGCCGGATCGGAGAAGCCCAGATGGTCTTCCAGATGGGTTTTGTATTGCGCGCCGATATCCAGTTCCCGGCACAGCTTCGTAAAGTCCGCAATGCTCAGTTTGGCCTTGATCGACGGCAGGGTATCGAACTGGCCGGTCGTTGAGGGCTGGGTGATGTAAGTCGAGTCGGCTTCGAAGGCACCGTCGCGGGTTTCCTTTTCTTCGAAGTTATGCAGCGCGGCATCCAGTAGCGAGACCGTCCAGGTCCGAGCGCCGGTACTGATCGGGAACCAGGGCGTGGTCGCGGGGATATACAGGCGCAGGAACGTTTTGCGCACATCCACATCCAGGTCCAAGCGGCTCTTCAGCGCTTGCTTGAGCAAGGGTTCGGCGAAGGCACTGGCGTCCTGCAAATGTTCCAGTTGCGTGTCGACCTCACTTTGCGCCGTCCAGTGTTCGGCGTTGAGGGCTTTGAGTATCTGATGCTGCTCGGTCGGTACCGCCTGCAGTGTGAGGGTTTGCGATGGCCGCGTGTTTTTCAGGGCCATGCGTCTGGCGGGCGAGACATTGGCAAGCCAGTCGGGGAGGGCGTTCTTCAAGTGCTGATAGTGATCATCGGGGTGTTGCGGGTCGGTTGCCGCTGTCGGGTGCTGTCCTTGAGTCAAATGCATGTGCCGTTCCTTGGCCGTTGAAAAGAGCAACAGCAAATCAGGAAGTGGCGATCCAGGTGCGGTACATATTTATCGCTTGGGCGTGAGGCTGAGTTGGTATTCTCCTGCGTCTGCCGCAATCGGCAGCGCCAGTTTAAACTGCGCCTTTGCGACGCTATTTGTCGCATTGCCGTAAACCCGGGAAAAACCGGGGTTTGCGCTATAAGAAGTTGTCGCTTGGCGGCAAGGCCGGGCTGAAAACTGTCCTTACAATCCCCCCATCGCTCGCCAGTTTCAGGCGGGTGGCCCTCATCAGGAGACTCGGATGTCCGTTGAGCACGCTGCGGGACAACGCGCCGATTTCGACCAGGTTATGGTTCCCAACTGCGCGCCTGCCGCGGTCTTTCCGGTGCGTGGCGCC
>NZ_JBIUWM010000084.1:0-16996 GCF_044743445.1 Pseudomonas sp. NPDC087615
CCGGCGTCGCCGAGCAGTTCCAATACATCCTGCGCGACGAATCCATGCACCTGAACTTCGGCATCGACGTGATCAACCAGATCAAAATCGAAAACCCACACCTGTGGGATGCCGAAATGAAGGAAGAAGCGACCCAGATGATTCTGCAGGGTACGCAGCTGGAGATCGAATACGCCCGCGACACCATGCCTCGCGGCGTACTGGGCATGAACGCGGCGATGATGGAGGACTACCTGAAGTTCATCGCTAACCGTCGTTTGAGCCAGATTGGTTTGAAGGAAGAGTATCCAGGGACGACTAACCCGTTCCCTTGGATGAGCGAGATTATGGACTTGAAGAAAGAGAAGAATTTCTTTGAGACGCGGGTTATTGAGTATCAGACTGGTGGTGCTCTGAGCTGGGACTAATAGTCTCGCTTGGTACGATTTGACGATTGCTGCCTGAGTCGACGAGTCGAGAAAGTAAAAAGCCCCGATCTGATCGGGGCTTTTTTATGGGCGATGGGTAATCCGTTTCCATCCCTACACCGCAGCGTTAAATGTCCTACAACAGTTACAGTCGCTTCCGCATTGATACCCTCCACAAGCACCTCTAAGCTCAATCGCAGGTGCCTAAGAAACGCCCAACGTAGAAGCATGGTCAACCCACAGACGCACAAGTCGTCGGTGGTGATTGCCTGCTCGTTGGGATTTCTTAAGTCCACTCTACGTTGGGGCCAGGCTCTCCAAAATCTAAACGTAGAGGTCATGGATATGCCCGATCCTTTTTCTGTAACCGTCTTCTCTCGCCACAATCTCGCTCTTCATGCCCTTCTACTCGAAAACCAACCATGGTTCTGCGCCCGCGATATCGGCCGTTTGATGGGTGTCCATCTGAGCGAACGCATGGTCAACAAACTGGACAAGGATCAGCGGTGCGTCTTGTGGATTGAATTTTCCCGGCAATCCGAAAAGCAACTGATGCTCAGCGAGTCCGGCGTCTACGCGCTATTGGTGTATCACTACGTTCCGGGGAATCGATTGTTGCGTGAGTGGTTGACTCATCAGGTGGTGCCGGCCTTGCGTGACGCTGCAGATTCGGGAAATTCAAATCGGCCAATGTTGAGCTTGTTGGATTGGCCGGAGATGTCTTTGAGTTTGCTGCATTGGCAGGATGAGGGCTGGATTCGGCTTCGGGATATGCCTTACCTGTTAAATGATCAGCCGCAGCGGAGAGCAACTACGATTCGACCTTGGTGGCGACGAGTTGCTCAGGCGCTCCAATCTTCGAGGCGCTATATGGCTAGGTGACGTTTATAGGAGCACTTGCGAGCCCCACGACCCTTCACAAGGCGTTCATGACAGCCATTCAATTCGACCGAGGGTTTGCACCCTCGGCGATCGTATGGGTGCGAAAAAGAACAACCGTGATTGGAATACTCAACCTTCAATTGCTTGCAACCGAAGCTTCAATCTCTGATTCACGAATGCGCCATGCACCCCAGAGTGAATTTCCCGATGACAACTTGGACATACAGCTGCCACATACCGTGGGTGGTCTAAACCACCATCGGAGAGCCTATTCACATGATGCGGTTCTAAATAGGGGTTGCCATCTTTCTTCAAGAACGGAGCTGGCATCTCACAGCTTTCACATATTCCCTGAGCACGCATCAATACGTAAAACGAGACCTTCCGGCTACGCTGATAAATCTTACGCGGTGCGGATTGCCCGACTCCATCACTGGCAAGCTTACACGCAGCCAGCGCGACCAGCCGCGCAGCAGCCAGAGACTCGGGAAGGTCAGCCTTATCCTCGTCCTCGTCACCAACTTCAATCGTTCCGCCAGAAATACCGACCGGTACTAGTCGAAAAACAATAGCCGCACGATCCTGGCCAGTTACATCCGGTTGAGTCCGCGTGAACATATCAGCACAAGAAAACTCACCCACATAAGCGCAGCCTTTACCTTTGCCGAGTGACTTGAACAAATGCAGTGCTCGGCCATCCACGGCATGTTCAGCAATGGCGCGGTTGCCACGAGTCAAAGTCATCGCACCTCGCTGTCCTTCACCCGTGTAAAGGTAGGCGCCGTCGTCCCAACGATCTGCATAACCGTATTGTTCACCGCTATCGCCAGTGAACAAAAAAATCACTGGATAGATAGCTGACGCTGCAATGCCACTTTGCCGGCTACCGCCGAACGCACCATTGATTTCAGTTTTTCGATCGTAAACAGCCCCCGGCGTGAACTGCAACACAAGCTCACCCTCTCCTCGCGGCAACTCCACAATAGTGAAGCCTCGCTTCTTAAGGTAGCTGTTGGCCGGATGCCCACCCGAAAACTCGCCTACGGAAATACCAGTCGCCAGAGAGATGATTTTCTTCACTGGGTACAGCTCACCCCCCGCATCAATGGCATAACGATGAGCTTGGTTGTTTTCCCAGTCTCGCCACTCAGGCCTACTCCGAAATTTATGATCAAACTCCAGCATCGCGCTGCCTATTCGTTCCTTCGAGACCGCTTTGATCACCACGAATGCCGCCTTTTGTAGTCAATGGCTGTAGGAAAATTCCTATAGTCGCCAAACTCCAAAAGGGTTTCAATACATGACAAAGCAAAGAACCACTATTTATAGGCGATGCTTTTAAATAGCGACGTGTTCCCCTAACTCGTTAACTAGCGTTAACTCACCATCTTCTCCTCAAGGATCCGAGCCCCACCATGAAATTCGATTTCGCCTACTGCCTCGGCCTCGACGACAAGTTGTCGATCTATGACGTTCGCGATCTCAATTTCGATGAGACGGTGGCGTTTGACTCCGCGAAGGAACACTTCCAGTGCCCCAACGATGCCTGTCGTTCGGCGTTCGATGCGTCGAACGCGTTGGGTACGTTCAACGCCAAGAATGTGAATTACGTGCGCACGCCGCACTTCAAAAATTTGCCCACTACGCAGCATGTGGCGGGTTGTCCGTATGTGAGTTTGAAGGCGTCGGCGTCTGGCGTTGAGACGGCGGATGGCGAGGGGGATGACGGGCGGGAGGAGCATTTTCCGTCGGAGTTGTTGCTGACGCGGCGTGAGTATGTGCGTAAGCCTGCCGCGCCTGCGGGGGCGGCGGATGTGTTGCGCGATGATCCGGTGCGGGTGGCGGCGGTGAGTGGTAAAGAGTCAGCGAGTCGTGAGTCTGCGCCGGACAAGACCAGTGTGTTTGCGCATCCGGTGGAGTGTTTTGTGTCGAACTTCGCCGACAAGGCGTTGCTCAAGCGTATGCCGTTGAAGATCGCCGAGCACACGGCGCCGTACAGTTCGTTCTTCAAACCGATCAAGTTCTTGATGGACAACAAGGGGCTGATTTACTGGGGCCGGATCAAGAAGATCGAGGACTTCCACGGCGCCAGTTTTCGTATCGATTTCGAAGGCAGGGTCTGGTGGAAGAAGCCTGAAGACAGCAAAAAGAAGCCTTACACGGTCAGCGTCTATCTGAACAAAAAGTTGATCGACAACTACCGCAAGCGCAAAGCGTTTCTGGAAGAGATCACGCAGGCGGTCGACAGTGATAAGGCGTTGTTCTGTTTCTTCTATGGCGTGACGCCGGAGTTGAAGCAGGTGCCGGGCAAGAAGAACCCCGAAAAGCCTTTCGAGGTCTTCAATGCCGATATCGAGAACCTGGATCACTTCATCATTCGTGAAGCGCCAGGTCTGGCGTGACGGTTAGCCCTGGGGCAGTTGCAGTTTGACGGCGCCAGGGTGTTGTTTGATCAGTGAGTACGGCAGCACTGGCCACTCGGGCGCATCACAGGCGCGTGCGACGCGCGCAAAGTAGGCGCCCAGGTACAAGCCTTTGGCGGTGAAGTGCCAGGATGGATACCCCCAGATACTTTCGTCCGTATAGTCGCAGCTGTTTTCATCCTCCTCTGCCGGCTTCTTCATTTCATCGGGATACAGCGCGGTGAGTTGTTTGACCAGCCACGGCGCGAGCACTTCACGTTGATAGGTTGAGTGCGCACTGCTTTGCGCGGAGCTCAATGGCTGATCGCCCAAGCTGTCGCGATCGGCGTGCAGCAATGGCTTGCCCTCGCCCACCCACAACACATCTTCCAGCGACAGCGAATGCCCGCTGCTCACATCAATATTGAGCGGCGAATCACCGAAGTCAGGATGCGCGCCCCCGCAGTAGTAGCTGGTTGAAATATTCAGGCTGACGAGCGCGGGTGAAATCAGCTTCGGTTCGGCCTGCTGCACGAATTCGACGTTGTCCCCACCCTGTAACTGGCAGTAGTGGTAACTGATGACTTCACTCCAGAGGCGCCCGAGCAACTGCTGATTGACCCGTTGCAGGTCATCTTTGGGCAGGCCCGATTCAACACTGAACAGCGAAATCGTCGACTCAGGTTCCGTCCACCATTGCAGGTCATAGCCCATGAAGTTTTCTTTCTTCACGGGTTTGAGCTTAAGGCCCTGTAGGCGCAAATACTCGTAGGGCGAGCTTTTGGGTAGTGAGGCAATGAAGGGCAACGTGGTTGATGTCGGCGCAGGCAGTTTGGCCTCGGCCAGTTTCACCGGCAGTTTTTTGCCTTGCGGACTTTGCCATTCGCCCTGCCAGCCGTTGGCGGTTTCTTCCAGCTTCAAGGTCGGCAGCGGCTTGTCTTCGCCGTAGCGGTTGTCGCCTTCAACGAGGTTCAACGTGCCGTCTTGCAGCCAACCGCTGAGGGCCAGGTCGCGGTGATACTTCTCGTAGAAATAGCGGCCGCTCACTTCGTCCGGCTGTTCCGTGTTCAACTCAACGACGATGGGCGTTTTGCCCAGCGTGCCGGTGAATACATGCCGACCCTCGTCGGCATGGGCGGTGGAAATCAGCGTGAACAGCGCAGCGGCGCAGGTTGCCGGACGCAACAGTCCCTTGAGCATTGATCGATCCTTGAGAGAGGCAGAGGCAGCGCCGGAAGATGGATGCCGGCGCGGGTAAGTTCGGGGCGGATTATGGCGAGTGCACTCTAAGTATTCGAGTGTTGTCGCTCGTATTCTTCCAACCAGGCTTCGCGCTTGATGGCCGCGTTCTCCAGGATTATTTGCTTGCGGCGCGCTTTGGCTGCATGCAGTTGAACGTCATCGAGAAAACAATAATGACGCAGCCAGTGGAGCGTCATTTCCTCATCCGGGAAGTAATACGTCTTCACGCCCTTGCTGTTTCTGGGCGTGTCATTCATCTGCTCGTCAAACACCCTGGCGGTGTCTTCATCAGGCGGTAAACAACCGATTTGAGCGGCCTTGCTCTGGAAGATCCAGGCAATTTCATCAATGTGCTTTTGCGCACTGCGGTGGCTGCGCCGATAGAACGTTTGCTGCTCACAGGTCTGCGTCATCCGCGCCAATATCAAGTCGGGATCGAGCCACTGTTGTAGATCGTGCTTCAACGCATGCATCAACAACCCGCTGGCCCAACGCTCGACAAATCGCGCCACAAACCCTTCGGCGTCAGCCTTCTTCGCGTCGGCAAAGATCATGCAATAACGGGTTTTAACGTGGATGGCGATCAGCACATGCTTACGTTGCACGGTTATCGCGTGTACCAACCATTGCTCGTCAGAACCGGCCAGTTCATCGTCTTCAATGACGGATGACGGCGGTTTATTGTCCAACGGCGTGATCTTTTTGCCCTTGTGGATACGGCTGAAAAATTTGCTGGCGGCCTCGGTGCAATTGAAAATCAACATCCTGGTTCTCTGCTAAATACGGGAAATGATGCTCTGTCGTCATGTTTGATTTCTTCTGCCCATCCAGTGTTGCAGGGCTGGCGAGCGGTGCCTGAAATGCGCTCTCACAGCTCTGAGCCGAGATCTCACGATTGCTCATCGGTCTGTAAGGCTCACTTTATCGAGATAACCAGCAGCACGACAATCAGCAATCCAATATAGACCCACGCATGCACCCGATCCGGAATCCGTCCGATCCACGGCGCGGCCAGTCTAATCCCTATCAACGAGCCAACCGTCAGCACCGCAAACGCCAGCAGGTCTACGTAACCGATAAACCATGGTCCCAGATCCGTCTCGCTGAGCCCGGCCAGGGCCATGTAGGTCAGCGTCCCAGCCATTGCCACCGGCACACTCAACGGATTGGCCATGGACGTTGCTTGGGACATGCTCAGTCCGCAACGACGCAAGAGCGGCACGGTCATGACGCTGCCTCCTACACCGAGGAACGTGGCGATGGCGCCGATGCCTACACCGCCGCCGGATATTTCTGTACTGCTGAGTCGGCGGGGGACGACGCCTTCATTGCGGGTGAGAAAGCCGCGTCTGAGCAAGCAGTCGATGATGGTCACGCCGAGGTAGGCGATGAAGGCATAGCGGATGACTTCGCCACTGGCCCACACCGCCGCGACCGCACCGATAACCGCACCAAGCCCGATAAACCCTCCCAGCGGCCACAGATAATGACGGATCAGGTTGCCGGCGCGGCGGTGTTTGTCGGTGGCGATCAGGGCGTTGACGATCATCACGCAGGTCGAGGTGGCGACGGCGATGTGCATGGCCGATTGGCCGACGGGGTCAGCGGCGCCGTGGCTGGCGGTGAGCAGACGATAGAGCAGCGGTACGACGACGAAGCCGCCGCCGAAGCCAAAGAGCACGGCGGTGATGCCGGTCAGGCAGCCGAATAGGGTCAATAAGAGGTAGAGCATGGAGGCGTCGTCCGTTGGTGAGGAGCGGTCGACGATAGAGCGGCAGGTCTTGGCCTGCTTCAGCAAGTCAGCCAATAATGTTTGCGTTTACGCCAATGGCTGAGAGTCCTCAATGCGCAATGTTTCGATCAATCTGCTGGATGACACGCCGCGCCCGGTGGTGGCGATCGGTACGGATTATTCCCACGGTCATCTGTTGCCGTTTCATACGCATCGGCGCGCGCAACTGTTGTACGGCGCGACCGGGGTGATGCAGGTCAGCACCCATGACGGTAATTGGGTGGTGCCGCCACAGCGCGCGGTGTGGATTGCGCCGGGGGTGGCGCATGAGGTGTTGATGCTCGGCGTGAGCACTCGCAGTTTGTACATCGAACCGGGCGCGCTGGACTTGGGTGGCCGCTGTCAGGTGGTCAGTGTGTCGCCGCTGATGCGGCATTTGCTGATGGAGGCGGTCGACGTGCCGCTGACCTATGACCAGAGCGGCCGCGACGGCGCGTTGATCGATCTGTTGCTGCATGAACTGGCGCGCAGTGCGCCATTGCCCTTACACATTCCCCTGCCGACTGAGGGAAAACTGCTCGCGCTGTGTCAGAACTTTCTGCATCAACCGTACGCCCATCAATCACCAAAGGAATGGGCGGACCAGTTACACATAAGCTTGCGTACCTTCAACAGAATGTTTCGGCAACAGACCGGGTTGAGCTTCAGTCAATGGCGACAACAAGCCTGCGTGATACAGGCATTGGCGCGGCTGGCGTCGGGTGAAGCGGTCACGCGGATTGCCCTGGATTTTGGCTACCAGAGCCCGGCAGCGTTCTCGACGATGTTCCGGCGCATTCTCGGTCAGGCACCGTCCGTCTGGTTGGAGGCGGCTAATTAAGGCAAATCAAAAAATGCATTTGATCCCGGCCAAAAACAACTGTACAAAAACACAGTATATTTTCAATCAGCACTCTTGAGCCCGGAGCACACCATGGCCTCTCTTGCGATGAACCATATCCTCGAACGCATTGCCCTTTTCCAGTTCACCCCGACTCACTGCGTCCAGGCCCGAGCGATGCTGGGCTGGAGCGTGGAGCAGTTGTCGCGGGAAGCTGAAGTTTCGGTAGCCGACATTCAACGGTTCGAGGCGCAGCAAGAGATCGCCGATGCGGCGCGTCTGGCGCTGGCGTATCGGTTTGAGGCGTTGGGGTTGGTGTTCTTCCCCGGGTTTGCGCCGGGGCGTAGTGCGAGTTTGGCGGGGATGGCTGTGGAATCGGCGGGGCGTGGGGGTTATGCGATGGCGGAGTGAGCAGTTGTGGTGAGGGGATTTATCTCCTCACCACAAGACAACGTCAGCATTCACTCATCGGGATCAGGCGTTTTGCACAACCGCCTCACTCTCCCCTTCAACCTCCAACCACCATGCATTCCCACGCTGCGGTTGCGTCAGGTTGAACGCCTCGCCCATTTGCGGGGTGGTGATCGAAATACTGCGTTCCCAGGCCAGTGACAGGATGCGGTCGAACGGTTCATGCCAGGCATGCATTGCCAAATCGAACGTGCCGTTGTGGATGGGAAACAGCCAGCGACCCTTGAGGTCGATGTGCGCTTGCAGGGTTTGTTCCGGTTGCATGTGTACATGTGGCCATTCGACGTTGTAAGCACCGGTTTCCATCAGGGTCAGGTCGAACGGGCCGTACTGTTCGCCGATACGCTTGAAGCCGTCGAAGTAACCGCTGTCGCCACTGAAGAAGATTCGCGTGTCGGCGTCGATCATCACCCACGACGCCCACAACGTGCTGTTGCCGTCGAACAGGCCTCGGCCGGAGAAGTGCTGCGACGGCGTGGCGATGAAGCGGATGCCGGCGATTTCGGTGCCTTGCCACCAGTCGAACTGACGAACTTTGTTGGCATCGATGCCCCACTTGATCAGGGTGTCGCCGACGCCCAACGGGGTCAGGAACACGTTGGTTTTGGCGGCCAGCGTGAGTACCGCCTCGTAATCGAGATGGTCGTAGTGGTTGTGGGACAGGATCACCGCTTCAATCGGCGGTAATTCGCTGATGCTGATCGGTGGCTGGTGAAACCGTTTCGGGCCAGCCCATTGCACCGGCGATGCGCGCTCGGCGAAGACTGGGTCGGTGATCCAGAATTTATCCTGCATCTTGAGCAGCAAGGTCGAGTGGCCGAGGCGATAAATGCTCTGGTTTGGCGCTGCCAGCAGGTCTTCACGGGTCAGCGGCTGTACCGGGATGGCGGCGGCAGGCCGGGTGTTGCGCGGTTTGTGGAAGATCATGTTCCACATGATCCGCAGCATTTTACGAACACCTTCGCGCTGCACCGGCGCATGATTGCGGAACAGCCCCTGATCCTGTCGAGAGGCGTCAGGCGTGGAATTTTTATCCGGGAGCGAATCTGGATTGGCCATGACTGAATGACTCCAGAAAACCGCGCAATTCGCGGTTTTCCACGATGGGACGATAAATGGCCAAGCTGCACGCACAGGCCGAACTGTCTGGTTTTTAGGCTGCGTGGATTAACGCAACATTACACTGATCGGTGTAGTTTCTAGGTTGCATGAAAGCGCACGGCAAGTAAACTGCCAAGTGTAATTTCATCCCATCCTTGCCGAAGCGTATCTATGACTGCTCCACAGCGCCTCACCGACCGTAAACGCGAAGCCATCATTCAGGCGGCGATTGCCGAATTCCGCGCCAACGGTTTCGAGATCACCAGCATGGACAAGATCGCGGCCACCGCAGGTGTGTCGAAGCGCACCGTGTACAACCATTTCCCCAGCAAAGAAGCGCTTTTCGCCGAAATTCTCGACCAGTTATGGGCACGGATCAGCGCCGAGCCGTCGGTGATTTATCGCCCCGATCAGCCGTTGAGCGATCAGTTGCGGCAGATATTGCAGGCCAAGGTGCAGATGATGGCGGACGAGAACTTCCTTACATTGGCGCGGGTGGCGATTGCCGCAACCGTTCATTCCCCAGAGCGTGCGCAAAACATGGTCGAGCGCATGGGTGAACACGAGGGAAGTCTGACTGTGTGGATTCGTGCCGCGCAGGCCGATGGCCGACTGAAACCGGTCGACCCGGAGTTCGCCACGCACCAGGTGCAGGGATTGCTCAAAGCCTTTGGCTTCTGGCCACAAATGTCGATGGGCCGCGCTGCTCTCGATGCCGACATGCAGAACACAGTCGCCGAATCGGCACTGGAAATGTTTCTGGCCCGTTATCAACGCTGACTCACCGCTCGCCCCCCATTCTGCGGTGCTCAGTGAGGTTGCGGGCGCTAAGCGTGAGCCTGAGTCTCGGTTCGACGCGGCCTAAAAACTTGTACAAGATCGCCCTCCACTGCAAAACGGATCCAAAAAATCGCTGCACACCTTTAAATTAAAGCCTTACAGCGCCATCAGCGTCGCTTGCACCTGCTCGAAAGCTTGCAACAATGCCAATAGAAAACTTATACAAACCTGCAAAAAATTACTTTCTTGTACAAGTTTATGAAGTTTTGTATAAGTAGCGAGCTGTCAGTCATGGAATGCTGGCATTGAGCCGCCAACGCCGAATGCCGCCCGCGCATTCGGCCTGCCAGCGAGGGAATAAGGACTGAATCCTTAACCCAACCTATTTCCAGAGTACTGCGAGCATGTTTTTCAATCGCCAGAAGTCCGTCATCGACGATCTCCAGCAAACCCTCACCGAGCAAGCCGGCCTGCTCAATGCGATCAATCGCTCGATGGCGGTGATCGAATTCGACCTTGAGGGCGTGGTGTTGCGTGCCAACGACAACTTTCTCAAGACCATGGGTTACACGCCCGAGCAGGCTATCGGCCAGCCACATCGACGTTTCTGCACGCCGGAGTTCGGCCGCAGTGCTCAGTACACGCAGATGTGGTCACAACTGAAGAACGGCCAGTTTCTGTCAGGCACCTTTGAACGGGTCGACAGCAAGGGCGAGCCCATCTGGCTCGAGGCCAGTTACAACCCGATCAAGGATGCTTCGGGACGTGTGGTGAAAGTGGTCAAGTACGCCATGGACGTGACCACCAAAATGCAGCAGGAAAGCGAGACCAATGCCAAGCTGCAGGCCATCGACCGGGCGATGGCGGTCATCGAGTTCAACCTTGACGGCAGTATTCTTACAGCCAATCAGAATTTTCTGACGCGCATGGGTTACACACTCGCCGAACTCAAAGGTAAACATCACCGTTTGTTCTGTACGCCGGAAATGGTCAACAGCAGTGCTTACGAAGATTTCTGGCGTCGGTTGAACCAGGGCGAGTTTTTCCACGGACAGTTCGAACGTATTGATAAACGCGGGCAACCGGTATGGCTTGAGGCCAACTACAACCCGGTCTACGACGCCGCCGGGCGCTTGTGCAAAGTGGTTAAGTTTGCCTCGGACGTTACCGCCCGCGTGGTGCAGCACGAACAGGACGCGCGCAGCGCCAGCGCGGCTTATCACATCTCGGTGGAGACTCGAAAAGTCGCCGAGCAAGGCACACAGGTGATCCAGCAGGCCGCCAGCGAAATGCGCGAAATTGCCGAGGATATTGCCCAGTCTTCAACCTTGATTGCGCAACTGGGCGAACGCTCGGAGCAGATCACCGCCATCGTCAACACCATCCGTGCGATTGCCGATCAAACCAACTTGCTGGCGCTCAACGCGGCGATCGAAGCGGCGCGCGCCGGTGAGCAAGGTCGCGGTTTTGCAGTAGTGGCCGACGAGGTGCGACAACTGGCGGCGCGCACCAGCGGTTCGACGGCGGAGATTTCCAGCATGATCACCTTGATCCAGAACGAGACCCGGCAAGCGATCAAAAGTATGGACGGCACCCGAGGTCGCGCGGCGCAAGGCGTTGAACTGGCGAATCAGGCGGGCACGGTGATTTTGCAGATTCGCGACGGCGCCAGTGAAGCGGTGCAGGCGGTCAGCATGTTTGCCAACGAGCACGCGCCTGGCTGATATCTGTGCATCGCTGGTAGACCGAGTCGCGGCCATCACGGGCATGCCCGCTCCCACAGAGATTGAGTCAACCACACAATTTGTGTACGACGACTTAACCTGTGCGCGCGGGCGGCCAAAACGCAGCGCTATAGTGACTGCACGTCCCAAGCCCTGCCGAGTGCATCATGATCACTGAAAAAGCTGAAACACCTGCCACCGACCACCTGCGCTTCCACCGCCCCCACGCCCACCTCGCCACAACCTTTGGCAACGATAAATTTGCGCTGCGGGCCGAGGCGTTTGCGCGGTTCTTCGGTACGCCTCTGTTCCTTGGCGCGCAGACCTTGATTGTCGCGGTGTGGGTCGGCCTCAACGTGTGGGGTGTGACGCAATTCGACGTCTACCCGTTCATCCTGCTGAACCTGGCGTTCAGCTTGCAGGCCGCTTATGCCGCGCCGCTGATCCTGCTGGCGCAAACCCGTCAGGCCGCACGCGACAAGGCGCAAGCCGACGCCGACGCGCAACACCGTGAAGCACTGGCGCAAGCCAACACCGAGCGCCAGGCCCAAGCCGCGAGGAACACCACGCAACTGCTTGAACTGCTGGAACAGAACACCCGCCTCACTGAAATGACCAAAGACCTGAGCGAACGCATCGAAGGCCTGACCAAAGAGTTACACGCGCATGTGTGTCAGAACCCACTGCGTTGATCAGGGCAGACGCAGGGCTCGCCCGAGCTCATCGAACAGCGTGACCACCGAGCGCAATGCCCGGCAATCCGGGCGGGTCAGCAACCACAGGGCGGTGTCGTAGCCCTGCAACGGCTCGCTCAACGCCTGCAAACCGTCGCTGATCAGGAAATCAGGCAACGCCGCCACACCGAGGCCGGCGCGCACCAGTTCGGTGACGGAAAGCATGCTGTTGCAGCGATAGCCCGGGGTCACGCCGGGCAAGTGCTGACGACGCCACGCGACCGTCGGATGATCGGGCAGAAAGTCATCCGGGGCGATCCAGGTCAGCGCTGCCAGATCCGAAGCATCGACGCTGTGCAGGTAGCGCACACTGGCGCAGACCCGGTAGGAAATCTTCGCCAGTTGCCGTCCGACCAGATGTTGCGGCGGTGTGCGCGTCAGGCGCAGGGCAATGTCGGCGTCACGACGGCTAAGGTTGGCGAAATCGTTGGAGGTGCTCAATTCGAGGGTCAGCGCCGGGTAGTTGGGCATGAACTGCGCCAGCGCCGGCAGCAGCAAGCCTTGCAACACCGAGTCGGTGCACGTCAGACGCACCGTGCCGCTGATCACTTCGCCACCCTGCTCCACGCCGATCCGCGCGGCGTCCAGTGCTTGCTCGGCACGTTCGGCCTGCTCGGCCAGCGTCTGTGCAAGCGTCGTCGGTAAATAGCCGGCGCGGCTTTTTTCAAACAATTCGCGGCCAAGGGCAGCCTCCAGACGGCGCACGGCGCGGAACACCGTCGACACGTCAACCTTCAGCAGCTGTGAGGCCCGGGCCAGAGAGCCGCCACGCACCAAAGCGAGGATCAGGGCCAGATCCGGATAGTCGAGCCGATAGTGCGTCGGTGCATTGATCACTTGGGTAAACGCCAATATTGAGTGCGTGAACGCCAATCTATAGTGGGTGCCATCAATCAACAAGCGCAGGGAACCCCCATGGAAAGCCGCGCCATCCGCATCGCCCTGATCGGCGATTACGACCCGCTAGTCACCGCCCATCAAGCCATCCCCGTGGCACTCGGTCTGGTCGCCGAACACCTCGGCCAACCTGTGCAATTGGACTGGTTGGCCACCGAACACATCCACGCCGATACACCACTGGGAGGCTTCGACGGTTTCTGGTGCGTGCCGGCCAGCCCTTACAAAAGTGAAGCTGGCGCACTGCGGGCGATCCGCTTTGCCCGCGAGCAGCAGCGCCCTTTCCTCGGCACTTGCGGCGGTTTTCAGCATGCCGTGCTGGAGTTTTCCCGCCATGTGCTGGGCTGGGCCGACGCTGAGCATGGCGAAACTTCACCCGATTCAGAGCGAGCCGTGCTCACGCCTCTGAGCTGCTCGCTGATCGAAGCCGTGGACAGCATTCATCTGCTACCCGGCTCGTTGATCGCCCAAGCGTACGAAACGTCGCAGATTCATGAAGGCTATCGCTGCCGCTACGGTGTGAATCCACACTACGCGAGTGACCTTCTCAAACATCAGCTCCAGGCGGTGGGGCATGATTCAGCGGGGGATTTGCGGGCATTCGAACTCAAGGATCACCGGTTTTTTGTCGCAACGTTGTTTCAACCGGAACGTGCGGCGCTCAAGGGCCAGATGCCGCCGTTGGTGCGAGCGTTTGTCGAGGCTTGCAGGGAGCAACGTTGATGAAGCCGACTACAGATTGTTTCGCGGTGATTTTCAATTCAACCCGCACCGAGGGCGACAACGGTTATGCCGAGGCGTCCGAGCGCATGATGGCGTTGGTGGGCGCACAGCCGGGGTTTCTTGGAATTGATTCGATTCGCGGGGCGGATGGTGTCGGGATCACGGTTTCGTACTGGGAGAGTGAGGCGGCGATTTTAGCGTGGCGACAAAATCCTGAGCATCGGGTGATCCAGGAACGAGGGCGCTCGATCTGGTATTCGGCGTTCCATACGCGGGTGTGCAGGGTTGAGCGTGAGTATCGGTTTGGGCAGTAGGTGCTGTGCCGTGCTTTAGGGCGCCTTCGCGAGCAAGCCCGCTCCCACAGGTTATTGGTGAGCGCCACAGAGCCAGTGTGGGAGCGGTTTTGTTCGCGAAGAGGCACTCACCGTCACGACAAAACCCTCAGCCCTGCACCAGACTGCGCATCGCCACAATCTCTGGCACTTCGCGCTTGTGCATGTAAACGCGCAACGGTTCGGTGATGTTGAGGCGGTCATCGATATTCTGATTCAGCAACAACTGAATCAACTCGCGTTTAAGCGTCATGGTCTGCGGCGACGCGGGTGCCCAGACGAATTCACGGGTGGGAATAATGCCGTCGTCGGCCACGTCCATGCCGAACGAGTCTTCGCTGAAACGCACGATGTACTGACCGGTTTTGCGGTTGAGGCCCACAAAGCCTTTGAGGTCGTCGGCGGCCTGGCAGATGAGTTGGGAGGTGATGTGCATGGTAAACCTCACGAAAGATGATCGATGGTTTACACACAGGGCAATTGGACGGCGCGCTCTCTGCCGGAGCGTCTGCCGAGGGCAAGCGTACTGCAAACGGCGACACAAAAGTGCAGGAAAAATGGCTTTTAATACGTTTATGTCGGTCTGGCGATGGCGGGCAATCGATTCAGTTGTTAAAAGGTACGTCTTTGAAACTGCCCTGCGAAAGGAACTCGAACATGCCCGCCACGTTCACCAAAAGCGCCCTCATGCTGAGCCTGCTGCTCGGCCTTGGTCAGGCGCATGCCGCCAGCCAGACTGATCCCAATGCAGTCGCCGCCGCTCATGGCATTCCGCATCCGGCGGTGATCGCCCATCGTGGCGCTTCCTTCGATGCCCCGGAATCCACCGCCGCCTCATACAAACTGGCCCGCGATCTGGGTGCCGACTACCTGGAAATGGATTTGCAGCGCAGCAAGGACGGCGTGCTGTTCGCCCTGCACGACAACACCCTGCAACGCACCACCGACGTCGCGACCAAATTCCCGGACCGTAAAGACAGCCCGGCCAATGCCTTCACCATGGCCGAGTTGAAAACCCTCGACGCCGGTAGCTGGTACAACAAGGCGTATCCGGATCGCGCACGCCCGTCTTACGCGGGGCTGAAAATTCTGACCCTCGATGAAATCATCAACATTGCCCAGGCCAACCCAGCGCACAAGCCTGGTCTGTATATCGAGACCAAAGAGCCGCAACTGTTCCCCGGGATCGAACACGATCTGAAAGAGAAACTGCAGGATCGCGGCTGGTTGAGCCGGGCCGGTTCGAAACTGGCGAAGAGCGAAACGAGCGTCGGTCAGGGCAAAGGCCGGGTGATCCTGCAAACCTTCGAGAAGAACAGCCTCGAACTGCTGCAAAAGGAAATGCCGCAAGTGCCGAAGATCCTGCTGCTGTGGGTGGGCGAAGGCGGCATGGAGCCGAAATCCAAGGTGACTTTTGCCGAGTCCGGCGAGAAGGACAAAAACGCTTTCTACGGTAAACAGGAACCGACGTCCGATGCCGAGTTCAAGCAGTGGGTCGACTTCGCCAAGGCGCATGGTGCGATCGGTACCGGCCCTTCGGCGAAGCTGACCCATGGCGGCGACCAGAGCTACTCGGATCTGGTGCAGCCTTGGATGAACCAATACACCCACGATCAAGGCTTGCTGGTGCACGTCTACACGGCCGATGAGCCGGTGGACTTCGAGAAGGTCATGGCCGCAGGCGTCGATGGCATCTTCACCAACCGCGCCAGCGAACTGTTGAAGTTCTATAAACGCCCGGCAGCGGCCAGTGTTGATCAGGTGTTGAAGAACAACGGTTTCTGATCGGTCACCGGGGTGTCCGCATCGCGAGCAGGTTCGCTCCCACAAGAGCATTCTGCGGACGATGCGGTGTTTTAAGGGTGAATTAAGTTGCGGTGGTTAACCTGAGGCCACTTCAACAAACAACCCAAGGAATGACCCGATGAAAACGTTGACTGCCCTGTTTACCGCCGCCGCTCTGACCCTCACCGCAGGCCTGGCCCAGGCTGATGTGCGTGTCGATCAGATCCCCGAACTGGTCAAATCCGGCAAGATCAAATCGCTGGAAAGCATGAACCAGAAAGCGCTGGAACTGCACCCGGGTGCGACCATCACCGACACCGATCTGGATAACCACTTCAACGGTTATGAGTACGAAGTCGAACTCAAAACTGCCGACGGCAAAGAGTACGACGTGGACTTTGATGCCACCACCGGCAAGGTGCTGAGCAACAAACTGGATAGCTGATACACCTTACACACCAAGCCGCACGATCACTGGATCGCGCGGCTTTTTTGTGCCTGACAGCAAACCCTGTGGGAGTGGGCTTGCTCACGAAGGCGGTGTGTCAGGCAAAGCGACGCTGGCTGATCTTGCGCTTTCGCGAGCAAGCCCGCTCCCACAGGGGATCGGGGTGGTCATGGAGTTTGGGGCTGGCAGTGAAACCGGTGGGAGTGGGCTTGCTCACGAAGGCGGTGTGTCAGGCGCAGCTACTTTGGCTGATCTTGCGCTTTCGCGAGCAAGCCCGTTCCCACAGGGGGTCGGGGTGGTCATGGATTGGGGGGGGTTGGCGGTGAAACCGGTGGGAGTGGGCTTGCTCACGAAGGCGGTGTGTGTAGTGGTCAACTAATTCCGGACACCTCAATAGGTGATTTTGACGCCATCGCCCGTTCGTAAACGGTCGGTGGCAGATATCCCAGTTTCGAG
>NZ_JBIUWM010000085.1:0-15719 GCF_044743445.1 Pseudomonas sp. NPDC087615
ACTCGAAACTGGGATATCTGCCACCGACCGTTTACGAACGGGCGATGGCGTCAAAATCACCTATCGAGGTGTCCGGAATTAGTTGACCACTACACAAGCCCGCTCCCACAAGGGGAGCGGTGTTGCTGAGGGAACTGTGTGGGATCAGCTATAGTGCCGCGCGGGTTTTGTTATGGAGACACCCCTTTGCGTATTGTTCTTTTATTCACCGCGTGGCTATTGAGCTTCGGTGCCGTCGCGGCGCCGGGAGATGCGGCGACGCTGGATCGCAGCACCTGGCCTGAGCAATTGAGCAGCCCGACCCTGTTCGACGTTGCTTCGCGTGCGGAAATCCTTATGTTCGCTCGCGGCTTGCTCGGCACCGAGTCTATGGACGAAGCTGCACTGGCTCAGCGCCTGGGACTGCGTACGGTCAATATCGACGCGATCAACAGCCTGCGCCAGCGTCTCTGGCAACGCTTGCTGAGCAGCTATAACTACGCCCAGCAAAGCTGCGATCAGGATGCCTCGTTCTGCTTCCTCGTTGAGGACTTGCCGACGTTGCGCGAGCAGGCCGCCAAGTTTGTGGTCAGTGACGACAGCTTTTACACCAAGTGGGCAGAGCCGAGCCGGATCTTCCATTTGCAGTATCTGAACGAGTTGATGCGAAAGGCTGCGCTGTCACCGCAGACCAGCAACGAATTCGATCGTTTTGGCGACTACGAGCGCAATGGCGACGAGATGCACGACCGACTGTTTCTGCTGACCTTCGACAGCGCTGCCAATGTGCAACCGGACAACACCGACTGGCTCACCGAGTACCTGCGCAAGGCAAACTTGAGCGGTACTTTCTTCATGCTCGGCAAGGATATTCAGGCGCGGCTGGCCGATCGTCCGGTGAGCAGCCTGCAAGCGGCGTTCTCTCAACAGTGCGTAGGCGTGCAGGGTTGGGAGTTTCGTTCCCATAGCTACTGGCAGGACTGGCAGGATTCGGTGCGCCGCAGCGCCGATCTGGTGAGGAACAAATTGCCGGAAAACTACGTGCCGCTGTTCCGTCCACCGGAAGGTCAGCGTCGCAGCGATGCACAAGGGTTCTTCAATAGCCAGGGCCTGCAAGTGGCGCTGTGGGACATCGATGCTCAGGACGGTGCGGGCAAGCTCAAGGGCAATCCAAGCGCGCAGCGAGTGCTGACCCTGATGTTGTTGTGGCGGCACGGGGTGATCAATTTCAACATGAAACAGGATGCGGTGAAGACCTCGCTACCGTGGCTGATCACGCAAACCGCGCAAAGCGGCATTGGTTGGGAAGACTGTCAGGACGGGTTTCGCTGAAAAATGGAAAAAGCCCGGAAATATTGGGCTTGGGGTGATTTTTTTCGAGGAATCGATGCAGGCGGACTTCCGACTCTAACGGTGTCGACAGAGTCCGCCAAGGGCTTTTCGTCACTTTGCAAAATAAACTTAAAAAAACCGTCAAAGTGCTTTTTTATGTCATGGGTTTTGGAGTATTACGAAGACAGACCGCCGAAACCTGCAACACAGGTGGCGTCTTCCAAGACCCATTTTGTGTGCAGTTCATCTGCTCCTCACCAAGAGCTTCGCAGGTGAATTCGGTAGTCACTTCGAGGCGCAGCACCGCCCAGGTATTGCGTCGAATGGCTCCCACAAAGGTGACCGAGTATGGATGATCACGGACGTAGCCCTTCTTCCAACCAGCCAATCCTTTATGTACTCGATACCAACGTATTGATTCACGATCCAAATGCCCTGCTTAATTTCGAAGAACATCACGTCGCCATCCCGATGACCGTGCTGGAAGAGCTCGACAAGCTCAAGAGCGGGCATCACAGCGTGGCCGCCGAATGCCGTCAGGCCATCCGGCTGATCGACAAGACCCTGGGCGATGCGTCCCCCGAAGACGTTGAACTGGGTGTGCCGATCCAGCGCGGCAAGGGCGGGCCAAAGGGCTTGCTGTCAATTCTGATGAGCAAGCACGCCGAGCCGCATCTGATTCTGCCCGAGCACCTGAACGACAACAAAATCATCAACCAGTTGATCGACCTGCACGCGCGCGATCCGAAGAAACCTGTAGTGCTGGTCACCAAAGACATCAACATGCGCCTCAAGGCGCGCGCCTGCGGGATTGCGGCCGAAGACTACAGCACCGACCAACTGGTCGATGACGTCTCCCTGCTGCCCAACGGCTATCACAACATGACCGGCTCTTTCTGGGACCGCGTGAGCAAGGTCGACACCCGTCAGGACCACGGCCGCACCTGGCATCAGGTGCAACTGATCGACAACCTGCCGGCGGTCCACATCAACGAGTTCATCATTGACGAACAGGGCTTTGTCGGCTGGATCAAGGAAATCCAGGAAGACAAATTGCTGATCCTCGACCTGCATCAGGAACCGCTGCTCCATCAAGAGGCTTGGGGGCTCAAGCCACGGGATATCTATCAGAGTCTGGCGCTGTATGCGTTGCTGGATCCGGACATTCATCTGGTCAACCTGTCCGGGGCTGCCGGTTCGGGTAAAACCATTCTGGCGCTGGCGGCTGCGATCGAGCAGACCATGGTCAGCAAGCGCTATCGCCGCATTATCGCGACCCGCAGCGTGCAAGGGCTGGATCAGGAAATCGGCTTCCTGCCCGGCACCGAAGCGGAAAAAATGGAGCCTTGGCTGGGCGCCATCACCGACAACCTCGAAGCCTTGCACATGGATGACGAAAACACCCACGGCAGCGTCGACTACATCCTCAGCAAAGTGCCGTTGCAATTCAAATCGCTTAACTACATTCGCGGTCGCAGCTTCCAGCAAAGCCTGATCCTGATCTACGAATGCCAGAACCTCACGCCGCACCAGATGAAAACCATCATCACCCGAGCCGGCGCCGGTTCCAAAGTGGTGTGCCTGGGCAACCTGGCACAGATCGACACCCCTTACCTGTCCGCGACCAGCTCCGGGCTGACGTACCTGACCGAACGCTTCAAAGACTTCCCCAACGGTGTGCACATCACCTTGCAAGGGGTGCCTCGCTCGATCCTGGCCGAATACGCCGAATCGCACCTGTAACCCTGCAAACAAAACCGGGCGGCCCAACAGCCGCCCGGTTTTTTACGCCTGAACACAAAACCAAATGTGGGAGCGAGCCTGCTCGCGAATGCGCTGTATCAGTCACTATCAATGTTGCCTGGCACACCGCTTTCGCGAGCAGGCTCGCTCCCACAAGGGATTTGCGCCGTAGCCGTAATCAAGCGTGCGGAAATTTGACTCGCAGGTTTACAATCCCCGCTCCTGATCAGGAGTAATCCCGTGCTGACTCATCTCGATTCCCAAGGTCGCGCCAACATGGTCGACGTCACCGAAAAAGCCGTGACGTTCCGTGAAGCAACGGCCCAAGCGCTGGTGCGCATGCTCCCCGAAACCCTGCAAATGATCGTCAGCGGCGGTCACCCCAAGGGTGATGTGTTCGCCGTGGCGCGTATTGCCGGCATTCAGGCGGCGAAGAAAACCAGCGATCTGATTCCCCTCTGCCACCCGCTGATGCTGACCGGCGTCAAAGTCGAGCTCAGCGCTGAAGGCGATGACGCGGTGCGCATCGTTGCCCGTTGCAAGCTCTCCGGCCAGACTGGTGTCGAGATGGAAGCGCTGACCGCTGCCAGCGTCGCCGCCCTGACCATCTACGACATGTGCAAAGCGGTGGATCGCTGCATGACCATCGAAAGCGTGCGCCTGCTGGAGAAAGTCGGCGGCAAGAGCGGGCATTTCCAGGCGGAGCAGCCATGAACCTGACCGTGAAGTTTTTTGCCCGATACCGTGAAGCGCTGGGTATGGACTCGCTGCAGGTCGAAGGTGATTTCGCCACGGTCGATGACGTGCGTGCGTTGTTGGTCCAGCGTCACGGCGCCGACGTGTTGGGCGAGCAGAACCTGATGTGTGCGCGCAACGAAGACCTCTGCCAGCTCGACGAACCGGTGGTCGATGGCGACGAAGTAGCTTTTTTTCCCACCGTGACCGGGGGCTGAGCCATGGCCATTCGTGTGCAGGCCACGCCATTCGATCCGGGTGCTGAAGTCAACGCGATGCACGCGGCCAATGTCGGCGTGGGGGCGGTGGTGAGTTTTGTCGGCTACGTGCGCGACTTCAATGATGGCCTCGATGTCGCCGGCATGTTCCTCGAACACTATCCCGGCATGACCGAAAAGGCCCTTGGCAAAATTGCCGTCGAAGCCGAACAGCGCTGGCCGTTGTTGAAGCTGGAGGTGCTGCATCGCATCGGCGCACTGGAGCCGGGTGAGCCGATTGTGTTCGTCGGCGCTGCCAGCGCCCACCGCCAGGCGGCGTTCGACGCCTGCGCTTTCGTCATGGATTACCTGAAAACCCGTGCGCCGTTCTGGAAGAAAGAAAACACCAGTGATGGCTCGCGCTGGGTTGAGGGGCGTGACAGTGATCATGCCGCCGCAGGTCGCTGGAAGGTTTAAACCGGCGTCACCCTCAAGTCAGTCTTCGCGAGCAAGCCCGCTCCCACATTGGAATGCGTTCCTTTGTGGGAGCGGGCTTGCTCGCGAAAGGGCCCTCAGTCTTACCGCATAAACATCCTGAATCACCCGACCACCGGCCGCTACGATCTGCACACACCCGATTGACGCTGTATACATTAAAGTCCAGTATGGAATTATAAGTACAATAAAGGCATTCCCCTGTTTCAACTCTTTCTTCTGTCTTGCCAAACCAACAACAACCCGCGAGAGAACGAATATGAAGAAGCTCCCCCTCATCACCGGTCTGGCGTTCAGCCTGCTGGCGTGCAGTAACGTATTCGCTGCCGAGAAAACCCTGCGCATCGGCATCGAAGCCGCTTACCCACCCTTCGCCTCGAAAACCGACAAAGGTGAAATCGTTGGTTTCGACTACGACATCGGCAACGCCCTGTGTGCGCAGATGAAGGCCAAGTGCGTGTGGGTTGAAGGTGAGTTCGACGGTCTGATTCCTTCCCTCAAGGTGAAGAAAATCGACATGGCGCTGTCTTCCATGACCATCAACGAAGATCGCAAAAAATCGGTGGATTTCAGCCACAAGTACTACTTCACATCATCGCGTCTGGTGATGAAGGACGGCGCCACCGTCGATGACCAGTACGCAAGCCTCAAGGGCAAAAACGTCGGCGTACAGCGCGCAACCACCACCGACCGTTACGCGACCGAGGTGTTTGAACCCAAGGGCATCAACGTCAAGCGCTACAGCAACAACGAAGAAATCTACATGGACCTGGCGGCCGGGCGCCTCGACGCAATTTTTGCTGACACCATTCCGCTGAGTGACTTTCTGTCGATGCCGCGTGGCAAGGGTTATGCGTTTGTCGGGCCGGAACTGAAAGATCCGAAGTATGTGGGCGAGGGGGCGGGGATTGCAGTGCGCAAGGGCAACGGCGAGTTGGTCAGCCAGTTGAATACGGCCATCGACGGGATTCGCGCAAGTGGCGAGTACCAGAAGATTTCCGAGAAGTATTTCAAGTCCGATATCTACGGCGACTGATAATCCGCCTTCGGGAGCAAGCCCCCTCCCACAATGATGGCGTCGTACATGAAACCGGTGTACGGCTCGGTCACTGTGGGAGCGAGCTTGAACTTGCGAAAAGGCCGCTAGTGTCTCCGCAAATTTCTAGCCCTTTAATTCCTTCAAATGCTTGTACACCGTCGCCCGCCCCATGTTCAGCACATTGGCCACATAGTTCGAGGCGCTCTTGCCCTTGAACGCGCCTTCGGCGTGCAACGCCAGCACCAGTTCGCGTTTGTGATCGCGGGTCAGCAGATTCAGGCTCAGTTGCCGTTCGCGCAGCCAGGCATGCAGGAAGGTGTTGATGCGCTCCTGCCAGTCATCGCGAAACAGTGAGTCTGGTTGTGGGATCAGTTTGCTCGGCGACAGAAAAAGGTCCAGCGCGGCCTTGGCGTTCTCGAACAGCGAAATATTCAGATTGATGCACAGCACCGCCAGCGGATGGCCTTCGCTGTTACGCAGTACGGTGCTCAGGCTGCGAATCTTCTGACCGTCCCAATTTAACTTTTCGTACGGGCCGATATTCCGCTCGCTGACCTCCTCGCTGAGCATGTCCTCCAGTGATGAGTCGTCGCCGATTTCCCGTTTCGACAGGTTGTTGGCGATGTAGTCGACTTTCTGCGTGCGCAGGTCGTGCAGCACCACCTCGGCGTGCGGGAAGAACAGGGTAGCGATGGCGTCGGCGATGGCACGGAAGTTATCCAGTGTCGGGTCGAGTTCGGTGGCGGTCATGACAGTGGAGCTCCAGTCAGCGTCAGCGCCCCCGTAAACAGGAGGCGCTGCGAGTTTGCCGCAATCGGTGGAGCGCGTCATCCGGGGCGATGCTCAGACAGCCGGGCAGGGGAGAGCATGGCGCTATTCAGACCGAATTGATGCAGTTGCTCGGGCAATGGCTGACCGCGCACCAGCGCCGCACTGGCCTGCCCCATCGCCGGCGACGTCTGAATGCCATAACCGCCCTGTCCCGCGACCCAGAACAGCCCCGGTACATGTTGATCGAAACCGCTGAGCAGGTCGCCGTCCGCGACGAAACTGCGTAGACCGGCCCAGGTGCGAGTCGGCCGGCGGATGGTCAGGGTGGTCGCCTCTTCGATCTGGTAGATGCCCATCGCGATGTCCAGTTCTTCCGGCTGTACGTCGTGTGCTTCGACCGGATCGGCGTTGGCGGGTGACCCGAGAAACATTCCGGCGTCGGGTTTCATGTAGAAGGATTCGTCGAGACTGACCAGCATGGGCCAGTGATGAATGTCGACGCCTTCGGGTCCGGCAAAGATGAACGCGGCGCGTCGCTTCGGTTGCAGGCCCAGCGGTTTTGCCCCGGCCAATGCGCCGATTTTGTCGGCCCAGGCGCCGGCGGCGTTGATGATCACTGGCGCGCTGAACGTCTGACCATTGGTTTGCACCTGCCAGAGTCCGTCGGCATCGCGGCTCAGACTGAGCACTTCGCAATCGGTGAGCACTTCGCCATTGTTCCGGCGGATACCGCGCAGATAGCCCTGATGCAGCGCGTCAGTATCGATGTCGCTGGCGCTCGGATCGTAGATCGCGCCGTGGACTTTTTCTCGGCGCAGTATCGGCAGCCGTGCACACGCTTCGTCGGCGCTGAGCAGTTGCATCTGCGGCACTGTCGCTTTTGCGCTGAGGTACTGGTTGCTCAGTTCGGCGGCGTCACCGGTGAAATCAACGGTCATTTCGCCGCGTGGCGTGAGCAATGGATGCTCGCAGAAACCGGCGGGCGGGTGGTCGAAAAACGCGCGGCTGGCTTGCGTCAGTGCGCGTACTTGCGGCGTGCCGTAAGCGGCGGTGAACAGTGCCGCGGAGCGTCCGGTGGAGTGATAGGCCGGGTGCGATTCACGTTCGAGCACAATCACTTTGGCGTGCGGCGATAGCCAGAAACCGGTGGAGGCGCCGGCAATCCCGCCGCCGATGATGATGAAATCTGCCTGGCTCATGAATGTCTCCAGTAAGGCGCAATATCGGGAAGTTCGACGATTTCCCCGCGGGATCGGGCTTGCTCGCGAAAGCGGTGTGTCAGACGACACCAACGGTGTTTGATACTCCCTCTTCGCGAGCAAGCCTGCTCCCACAGGGGAGCGAGGTGTCAGTGCTGCTGGTGGTAAACCGCATTGGCCAGGGCGATGTCTTCCAGACCCAGGCCGATTGAACGGAAAAATACGTGACGTTCGTAACCGGGACGCTGCACTTTTTCACTGAGCAGATCTGCCAGATCGCCGATGATCGAGCTTTTGTCCCAGCCATGCTGTTCAGCGGCAATCAACATCTCACCCGCCGAACCCGGCGTCGTCAGCCGATAGTCGCAGAACACCTGCATACCGTTGAGGCTCTGCGGCGGTATTTCGTGGGCGCGCGGGGCGTTGGTGCTGATCGAGGTGATGAGTGCCGGCTTGCTCAAGGTTGCCGGGTCGATCACGGGGCCAGCGGACGAGGTGCAGAGCATGATCACATCCGCATCGGCGATGGCAGCTTCAACGTTGTCGGCGATCTTCAGGGTTGGGGCAAGGGCCTTCAACACTGCCTGTGTTTCAGGATCTTCACGCAGGCTCGGCGAGTAAAGGCTGATGCTCTGCCAGTCGCGCAACGATTTGACGTAATGCAGATGCGCCTGGGCGACCTTGCCGCTGCCGATAATCGCCAGACGCTGCGCATCCAGCGGGGCGAGCGCATCGACGGCGACGGCGGTGGTCGCGGCCGTGCGTGCGGTGGTCAGTTCGCCGGCATCGCAAAGCAGCAACGGTTGACCGGTTTTCATCGACATCAGCAGCGTCCACGCGGTAACCAGCGGGCCTTGCTCGCGAACAATGTAAGGCGAAGTCTTCACACCGTACACGCCGTCCTCGGCCAGCACGCCCAGATAGTTGATGAAGTCTCCGGCGCCCTGCGGGAATTCCACCTGTTGCTGCGGCGGTTGCACCGCATGGCCAGCAGCGAGATCGCGGAACAGCTTGCGCAGAATCTGCGGTACATCGATGCGGGCCAGCAGTTCCTGAGCCTGGGCTTGGTCGATCACGTAAGGCGTACTGGACATATCAGGCTCCGGAGACAAAATTTAAACTAATTTGTCCATTATGGACTTTTAGTTTTGTCGAGCAAGCGCCTGTTGAAAAAAATCAGGCGTAAAAAAAGCGCAGTCCGTTACCGGCTGCGCTTCTCTTTATAGCGTCGCTTACTGTGGACGCTTGCGCTCAACGGCGCGCAACAGATGTGTTGGCGGCGTTTCACAACTGATCTTGCGGCCCAGCTTTTCTTCGATGGACGGCAACTGGTAGGAATCGTCCTCGCCGGCGAAGCTGATCGACACACCATCGGCGCCAGCGCGACCGGTACGGCCGATACGGTGCACGTAGTCGTCCGGAACTTCCGGCAGGGTGAAGTTGATCACATGGCTGATACCGTCGATGTGGATACCGCGACCGGCAACATCGGTGGCCACCAGCACGCGAATCTTGCCTTCGCGAAAGCCTTCCAGGGTCTTGATGCGTTTGTGTTGCGGTACGTCGCCGGACAGTTGCGCGGCATTGATGCCGTCTCGCACCAGACGTTCTTCAATGCGCCGCACTTCGTCCTTGCGGTTGGCAAACACGATCACGCGTTCCCAGCCGTTATCGTTGACCAGGTTGAAGAGCAGTTTGTACTTGTCGGCGCCGGCCACCGCATAGATGTGCTGTTCGACGTTTTCGTTGGCGACGTTCTGCGACTCGATCTCGACGATCGACGGGTCGGTGGTCCACTGCTTGGCCAGGTTCATCACGTCTTCGGTGAAGGTCGCGGAGAACAGCAGCGTCTGGCGTTCGCTTTTCGGTGGCGTCTGGCGAATGATCTGGCGTACTTGCGGGATGAAGCCCATGTCGAGCATGCGGTCGGCTTCGTCCAGCACCATCACTTCGACCATGTCCAGATGCACGTCGCCGCGCTGGTTGAAGTCAAGCAGACGGCCCGGTGTGGCGACGAGAATGTCGCAATGGCGCGCTTCGAGGTGTTTGAGTTGCTTGTCGAAATCCATGCCGCCCACAAACGTCATCACGTTCAGACCGGTGTATTTGGTCAGGTCGGCGGCGTCCTTGGCGATCTGCACCACCAGCTCGCGGGTCGGCGCGATGATCAGCGCGCGGGGTTCGCCCATGTAGCGCTCTTTCGGCGGCGGCGTCTGCAACAGCTGAGTGATGATCGAGATCAAAAACGCGGCCGTCTTGCCGGTGCCGGTCTGGGCGCGACCGATGGCGTCTTTGCCTGCGAGGGTGAAGCCCAGCACTTGCGCCTGAATCGGCGTGCAATACGGGAAGCCCAGGTCCTGGATGGCGTGCATCAGTTCCGGGGACAGCTTGAAATCGTGGAAGCGGGTTTTGCCTTCCTGTGGCTCGACGGCGAAGTCTTCGAGTTTCCACGGGATGACCGGTGCCTTGGGCTTGGGCTCGCGACGCGGTTTGGCCGGTTTCGGCGTTTCGCTCATTGCCGGCGTTGCGGCAACGGGTACGGTCGGGGCAGGTTTTGACGCTTGCTTGGCTGCCGCTACAAAAGCATGGCGGTCGGCCGCAGGCGCATCGGCGCGATGACCGGGGGCGCTCGAGGGCGCACTGGGAACTGGCGCGAGCTGCTCAGCCTCGCTTTTACCGAACATTTTCTTGAGTGCTTTGAGCACGGTCATCTCATCAATTGGTTAAGGAATGTACGCCGGCCAGTGTAATGCAAGAATCGGGCGCGGCGTAGTGGGATGATCAAAGGGCGGGGCTGGCGCGCAAAATCAGCGCAGGCGTTCACTCAACCAAACGCCGATGTCGCGAATTTCTTCGGGTAACACTTCGTGCTCCATTGGGTATTCCTGCCATGTCACGGTGACACCATGCTGCTTTAAATACTCAAACGCGCTACGGCCCATCGAGTTCTGCACCACACCGTCGAATTGACCGTGCAGGCAAAGCGCTGGAATGCGCTGCTGGCTGGCGGACAACTCCAGTGCATCGCTGAACGTTGGCGCATACGTCGACAGCGCCAGCACCCCGCCCAATGGTCCCTGCCATTTCAAAAACGCGGTGTGTAAAACCACGGCGCCGCCCTGGGAAAAACCGGCAAGAAAAATCCGCGAGGCGTCTATTCCGCTGGCTCGCTCGTTTTCTATCAGTTCGATGATGCGTTCGGCGGACGCTTCCAGTTCATCGCGGTCGATCGCTCGCGCCGGGCTCATGGCTTTGATGTCGTACCAGCTCGGCATGGCATATCCACCATTAATGGTGACTGGCCGGGTCGGCGCCTGAGGCAGCACGAAGCGCGTGCTCAAGAGGCTTTCCTGCAGCGCTTCAGCCACGGGCAGAAAGTCGTAGCGATCGGCGCCGAGGCCGTGCAGCCAGATCACGCAGGCATCTGCGGGCTTAACAGGCTGAAGAATCAAGGGCTCGGTCATGGCTGCTCCAATTGTGTGCGGGCGCTCTCATTGAGTGCGTGATTTGCGTGCGCGCCCGGTTGATCCGTTAAGAAGATGTCGCAAGGCTACAAGTTTTGCTATTGACCTGTCGCTCAATCGCTTCAGCGGCCGGTGTGGTACGGGCTTTGCTTTGAGGTAGTCGTGCAATCGATCTCGCGTCTGGCGGTAACACTATCAGTGAACGCCTGATGACGGGATAGCAAAGAATCCGGTGATGGATGTTCGCCAATGGCCGCTTCGGGCTTAGCGAACGTGAAAGGGCTACAGCCCGTTCGGCCGACTGGTGAGAAGTGAGTTGTCCATGATGTGGATTTTCTCCTACTAGACTCATAGCGAAGGTCATACGTCGGTTGACCCCAAAAAAAGCCAACACGGGTCAACAACGCCTCAAAAGGGTGCGACAGGACTCAAGCTCCGACACAACAAGAGCAAAACTGGAGGTTTGAATGAAGATGTTGAAATCCACTCTGGCGATCGTGACTGCAGCAACAGTTCTCGGCGTCAGCGGGTTCGCTCAGGCGGGTGCAACTCTGGATGCCGTGCAGAAGAAAGGTTTCGTGCAGTGTGGCGTGAGTGACGGTCTGCCGGGCTTCTCGGTGCCGGACTCTACCGGCAAGATCCTCGGGATCGACGCTGACGTCTGCCGTGCTGTGGCCGCTGCCGTATTCGGCGATGCGACCAAGGTCAAGTTCAGTCAGTTGAATGCCAAGGAGCGCTTCACCGCGCTGCAATCCGGCGAGATCGACGTTCTGTCGCGCAACACCACCATGACCAGCTCGCGTGACGCCGGCATGGGTCTGAAGTTTCCTGGTTTCATCACTTATTACGACGGTGTCGGCTTCCTGGTTAACAAGAAGCTGGGCGTGAAAAGTGCCAAGGAACTGGACGGTGCGACGATCTGTATTCAAGCCGGTACCACCACCGAGCTGAACGTTTCCGATTACTTCCGTGGCAATGGCCTGAAGTACACCCCGATCACTTTCGACACCTCCGATGAAAGCGCCAAATCGCTGGAATCCGGTCGTTGCGACGTGCTGACCTCCGACAAATCGCAGCTGTATGCACAACGCACCAAGCTGGCCTCGCCGAAGGATTACGTGGTTCTGCCGGAAACCATTTCCAAAGAGCCTCTGGGTCCGGTCGTGCGTAACGGTGACGACGAATGGCTGGCCATCGTTCGTTGGGTTGGCTATGCAATGCTCAACGCCGAAGAAGCCGGTATCACTTCGAAAAACGTTGAAGCTGAAGCCAAATCCACCAAGAACCCGGACGTTGCTCGTCTGCTGGGCGCTGACGGTGAATACGGCAAAGACTTGAAACTGCCCAAAGACTGGGTTGTGCAAATCGTCAAGCAAGTCGGTAACTACGGCGAGATCTTCGAGAAAAACCTCGGCAAGAGCACTCCGCTGGAAATCGACCGCGGCCTGAACGCCCTGTGGACCAACGGCGGCATTCAATACGCACCACCAGTGCGCTGATGGTTCTATCACCCGGTGGGCCAACCACCGGGTGATGTTCTGTTCCATTCTTTGCGGGGCACTTCATGCAAAATTCAATCGGCGCACCAAAGCAGAGGTTCAGCCTCAGCGATCCACGTGTGCGTGCGTGGCTGTTTCAGATCATCACGGTTGTCGCGGTGGTCAGTATGGGTTGGTATCTGTTCGATAACACGCAAACCAACCTTCAACACCGGGGCATTACTTCCGGTTTCAGCTTTCTGGAGCGCAGTGCCGGGTTCGGCATCGCACAACACCTGATCGACTACACAGAATCGGACAGCTATGCCCGAGTCTTTGTCATCGGCCTGCTCAACACCTTGCTGGTGACCATCATCGGCGTGATCCTGGCGACGATCCTCGGCTTCATCGTCGGTGTGTCGCGGCTGTCCAAGAACTGGATCATCAACAAACTGGCGACGGTTTATGTTGAGGTTTTCCGTAACATCCCGCCTCTGCTGCAAATCCTGTTCTGGTACTTCGCGGTGTTCCTGACCATGCCAGGGCCGCGCAACAGTCATAACTTCGGTGACACCTTCTTTGTCAGCAGTCGCGGCTTGAATATGCCGGCGGCGTTGGCGGCGGACGGGTTCTGGCCGTTTGTGGTCAGCGTCGTCGTGGCCATCGTTGCTGTCGTGCTGATGTGCCGCTGGGCCAACAAGCGCTTCGAAGCAACCGGTGTGCCGTTCCACAAGTTCTGGACCGGGGTGGCGCTGTTTGTCGTGATTCCTGCGTTGTGCGCACTGATCTTCGGCGCGCCGCTGCGTTGGGAATTCCCCCACCTGCAAGGTTTCAACTTTGTCGATGGCTGGGTGCTTATTCCTGAGCTGTTGGCCTTGACCCTGGCCCTGACGGTCTACACGGCGGCGTTTATTGCCGAGATCGTGCGTTCGGGTATCGCCTCTGTCAGCCACGGGCAAACCGAAGCGGCGCACTCTCTGGGTTTGCGAAACGGCCCAACCCTGCGCAAGGTGATTATCCCGCAGGCTTTGCGCGTGATCATTCCACCGCTGACCAGCCAATACCTGAACCTGGCGAAGAACTCTTCGCTGGCGGCCGGTATCGGTTATCCGGAAATGGTTTCGCTGTTCGCCGGCACCGTGCTCAACCAGACCGGTCAGGCGATCGAAGTCATTGCCATCACCATGAGCGTGTACCTGGCGATCAGTATCAGCATTTCCCTGCTGATGAACTGGTACAACAAGCGCATTGCGCTGATCGAGCGGTAAGGAAAAGCGCATGAGTACTCATACTTTCAAACCCGACATGCCTCCACCGAGCAGTAGCATCGGTGTGATTGCATGGATGCGCGCGAACATGTTCTCCAGCTGGCTCAACACCCTGCTGACCCTGTTTGCGTTCTATCTGATCTATCTGGTGGTTCCTCCGATTCTCAGTTGGGCGATTCTCGATGCCAACTGGGTCGGCACCACTCGCGCCGATTGCACCAAGGATGGCGCCTGCTGGGTGTTCATTCAGCAGCGCTTTGGCCAGTTCATGTATGGCTATTACCCGACGGCCTTGCGCTGGCGGGTGGATCTGACTGTGTGGCTAGCGGTCATTGGCGCGGCACCGCTGTTCATCTCGCGTTTTCCGCGTAAAGCGGTGTACGGGCTGAGCTTTCTGGTGTTGTACCCGATCATTGCCTACTTTCTGCTGCACGGCGGGCTCTTCGGCCTGACCAACGTCCCGACGCCTAAGTGGGGTGGTCTGATGCTGACGTTGGTGATCGCCACCGTCGGTATTGCCGGTGCGTTGCCGCTGGGGATCATTCTGGCACTGGGTCGTCGTTCGAACATGCCGGCGATTCGTGTGGTCTGCGTGACCTTCATCGAGTTCTGGCGCGGCGTGCCGTTGATCACGGTGCTGTTCATGTCTTCGGTGATGCTGCCGCTGTTCCTGCCCGAAGGCATGAACTTCGACAAGCTGCTGCGGGCGCTGATCGGCGTGATCCTGTTCCAGTCGGCCTACGTCGCTGAAGTGGTGCGCGGCGGTCTGCAAGCGATCCCCAAAGGTCAGTACGAAGCGGCTTCGGCGATGGGACTCGGTTATTGGCGTGCGATGGGCCTGGTGATCCTGCCCCAAGCCCTGAAAATGGTGATTCCCGGCATCGTCAACACCTTCATCGCGCTGTTCAAGGACACCAGCCTTGTGATCATCATCGGCCTCTTTGACCTGCTCAACAGCGTCAAGCAAGCCGCTGCAGATCCAAAATGGCTGGGCATGGCCACCGAAGGCTACGTGTTCGCCGCCCTGGTGTTCTGGATTTTCTGTTTTGGTATGTCGCGCTATTCCATGCATCTGGAACGCAAGCTCGACACTGGCCACAAGCGTTAGGAGTTGTGTAATGACTGAAGCAAGCAAAAAGCCTGTGAGCCCTGAAGGCATCATTCAGATGCAGGGCGTCAACAAGTGGTACGGCCAGTTCCACGTGCTCAAGGACATCAACCTCAACGTCAAGCAGGGCGAGCGTATCGTCCTGTGCGGCCCGTCGGGTTCCGGCAAGTCGACCACCATTCGTTGCCTCAATCGCCTGGAAGAACACCAGCAGGGCCGCATCGTTGTCGATGGCGTGGAGCTGACCAACGACCTCAAGCAGATCGAAGCGATCCGCCGTGAAGTGGGCATGGTGTTCCAGCACTTCAACCTGTTCCCGCACCTGACCATTTTGCAGAACTGCACCTTGGCGCCGATGTGGGTACGCAAGATGCCCAAGCGCAAGGCCGAAGAAATCGCCATGCATTATCTGGAGCGCGTACGCATTCCGGAGCAGGCGCATAAATTTCCGGGGCAACTGTCCGGCGGTCAGCAACAGCGTGTGGCCATTGCCCGGGCGCTGTGCATGAAGCCGAAAATCATGCTGTTCGACGAACCGACCTCGGCGCTCGATCCGGAGATGGTGAAAGAGGTTCTGGACACCATGATCGGGCTCGCTGAAGACGGCATGACCATGCTTTGCGTGACCCATGAAATGGGCTTCGCCCGCACCGTGGCCAATCGCGTGATCTTCATGGACAAGGGCGAGATCGTAGAGCAGGCTGCGCCGAATGACTTCTTCGATAATCCGCAGAATGAGCGGACGAAGTTGTTCTTGAGTCAGATTTTGCATTGATGGTTTGTGCGTAAAAACAACCCGGCCTTGTGCCGGGTTGTTTTTTTGTGGTGCGCCAGGCATGGCGCGTAGCGCCGTGACTGGCGCTGTTCAGCTCACTGTGGTGGTGAGCCGAACGACTTGGAGGTGAAAGTCC
>NZ_JBIUWM010000086.1:0-14940 GCF_044743445.1 Pseudomonas sp. NPDC087615
TGCGATGAGGTCTTGGCCGAACTGATCCCCGACACCTACGCCCGGTCGATGAAAGCCGATCAGCAAAAAAACGCCGAGGACACCGACGCCCTTGGTGCAACGCTGTTAGACGACCCAACTCCATCCAACATCAAAGCCTACACAGACGCCAAACACCGCATCCGCGAACGTCACAAGGTTCTCGATCAACATCCTGACGCCAGCGACGAGCCGCCGGGCGAATGGAGCGCCGAGTCATGGGACGGGCAGGGCACGCGGGATTGGCTGGAAAACGCCAAAGCGCAAAGAGAGGGATTGTTCGCCGTCTTCGCCTGTCTGGACGATGACTTGGGTGTGTTGCGCGACATCAACCACGAACAGGAATGGCTGGAAGCCGGCCATGAAAAATGGCTCGGCGAAAACAATCTGCGCCTGAGCATCGGCGGCTTTGTGCGCAGCTTGATCAGCGAGGATGGCGCCGAACTGGCCGGTAATCTCAGTTATCGCTACAAGGATCGCGACATCAGCCTCACGCCCGAGCAGGGCCAGATCATGCTCGACACCCAGGATCGGCTGAATGAGGAACTCAGGGTTGAAACCCGGAATCGGCAATACGGCGGTCGGCCGACCGAGGCCGAAGCGGCCGCCCGTGATGCGCGTATCGCAGCCATTGTCGGCCCGGTGCGGGCGTTTATTCCGGCCGATCAGTACTACGAAGCGGAGGAAGTGGTTCGGCAATACCGCGCGGAAAAACACGCCAACCTCAACAATCACGCATTCAGCGCCAAGGTCGGCAAGTACATCGACCTCGATGCCATGGACACTTGGTTCACCGACACCGCCGCCGGCCACTTCCAACAACTCGAACAACGCCACACTGTGTTGTTCGCCGACCGTGGCGTGTACCTGAAACGCTCGGCCAGCGGCACCTGGTTTGTCGATTACGACGACCTCGAAACCCGCCAATGGCTGACTGAACTCGCCAGCGGTTGCCTGACCGCGCAATGCCTTCGCGCCCAAGGCGCCGAGCAATACGCCGACTATGTGCGCGCCGCCGACGGTGGCGCACTCCGGCAACTGTTCAACGCCTGGACACCGTCGATTGAGGCCGCCGTCAACAACGCCTCGCGCCTTGGCGAGTTGATGGCCGCCCTGTCCGCCGACAACATCAGCGCCACCCATCAGGCCCTGGCGCCGTTGAGTGTGGTGCTGCTGGATGACATCGCGACCATGGCCCGCGAGGCCGACAGTCAATGGAATATGCTGGTCAATCGACTGGGTGCAGCGTTGCTGTTGCTCAAGAGTGACAAAGGTTTCAGTGCCTCGTGGATGAGCATTTTTCTTGCCGCGAGGTTGGGCGGGGAAAGCCGTTTGCAATTCGTGACCGAGGGCACGCGGCAGGTGTGGAAGTTGTTCGGGCAACGGGCCGAGGCGTTGGGTGAATGGGTGAACAAGACGGGGAAAGCCATTGGCGTTGGGCGGGTGGAGCGGATTGTGAATTCGCCCGTGGTGGTCAACAGCGGGGGAGTGGTGCCGTTGGCGGCGTTGTTGGTGAACGTGGTGAATGTGCAGAACTATTTGAGCGAGGCCGGGGTGTTGGAGGGGATGGATGCCCGGCGAGTGAATGACACGGTGTCGGCGAGTTTGTATGGGGCGGCGGCGTTGGTGGCGGTGGTGGATAGTCAGGTGCGGATGGGGTTGGGGGTTAAGGAAATGTCCGTCAAGCTTCCAGGCGGCAGGATGGGAAGCGCACCAATGCTGACGTTGTTTGGTGGGGTGATTGGTGGGTTGTCGGCGGGTGCTGCGTATCAGGAATTCAGATCGCTGCAAAAGCAATTGGAAAGCACCCAGTCTCAGATAGATCCTTGGCTGCAAATGCGCCAAATCGCGGTTGGAGGACAAGTCGCGGCGTTTAGTGCCCAGGCACTATTGGGTAGTTCCTACACGATGAGAGCGTTGGCAGGTTCAATAACCGCGGAAGTCGCCATCTTACGCTACACACTCTATATGGGACCTTTGAACTGGATCATTTTGGGCCTTGGCGTGCTGTACTTGACTGCCTGGATTTTTGAGAAAACACCGCTGCAAAACTTCCTGAACAATTGCTGTTGGTCTAAGGCCCGAGCTAACGACTTGGAGCCTATTGCGCCCAAAGCCCAACACGACGAACTCGACCGTTTGTATCTCATCCTCTATACGCCTCGGGTCACCATGCAAAGCAGTTCTAATCAGGCAACTGATAACGGTCGTTCCGGTCTGGCGTTCGTCAGCGCCATTGATTCTCTGACCATCGACTTGCCAGGCGCCGAGCCAAACAGTGTTTACCTGGAACTGAGCATGGTCGGTGACCCGGTGGATACCCTCGAAAACCGGTACCTGATCAAAAACAGTCCGACCGACTATTTCAGGCCACCCCGTCCGTGGCGCGATATGACGCCCTTCTGGTTGTCCGACAGCAGTTGCCAGTGGATACCCATCGAGGAAGGTCAGGGGCTGCGTATAAGCGGCCCTTTCAAAGAGGTGAAAGACGTACTGCGCACGCCACCTAGCACGTTGTCGCTGAGGTTGCGTTATCGCACGCCACTGACCGGGATACTGGGTGCTCGAAGTTTTATCGGCGGGGAGCGAGGTTTGGCTTTTACTTTGAACAACACCTCGGGCGTCATAGCGCTGAGAAATGACCCAACTCCCGAACTTGATCGTGTACCGAATTATCCGCTCGGCGAGGATCACCCCGGCGCCATTTACCTGCAACCCAAGGACAAACGATGAGTACGCCACCGGCGGGCACAACGGAAAAAAGGATTTTCTCGCGTAATGATTATCTGGCTCCATTGCCCATTCCTACGGGTGAAAAGCCTTGCGATGTACTAAGCATCATCTGGCGCAAGAACGAGGTGTTTCTCGATATAGGTAACTACAGCATCGGTTCTGCGGTGATGGTGCTTTGGCCAATGATGGTGTTGTTTGCTTTCATGGGCTATCTGTTCCGAAATGATCACGATGACATGCATATTTTCGCTGTAATGACGGCGTTTATTATCGGAGTGCCAACCTTCTTTTTGATCCAAGGCCTCTTCCGCGAAGTCCCCTTACCCATACGCTTCAACCGCCAACGCCGCGAAGTCTGCGTCCCTCGCGAAAACGGCGAGTACTGGATTGTCCCTTGGGAAACCGTGACAGCCGCCGCCACTCAGCAATCGTCGGTCAGTCAGGCCGGCAAAGCCACAATGGGTCTACTGGTCATCGGTTTCGAAAACCCCGACCCGCACGCTACGGAAGACAACAAGCATTTTTCGCTGGGCTTCAACTGCGGCGGTGGCACCACGGCAATGGCGTTGTGGGAATGCATGCGCAGTTATATGGAAATTGGCCCGCAAGTTTTGCCACAGACAAATGACTTCGAGGGCGGACGAGAAAAGCTGCGGGGCCGAGGCGTCTTTTGGGGCATTTGTTGTGAATATGTGGATGGCATCAGACATCATTTGGTCGCGCAAGAGGTTGGCAAGGCAGCGTGGCTGATCATTGCTGCAGTGCTCTTGGGGGCACCACTGGCGATGATGTTGCAAGAGTGGAAGTTATCGCCACCGCCCGAGCTTTCTAATCCCGACATCATCGAATGGTCAAAACCACTCCTCCCGGAGCAATGGACCAAACGCTCCCCGGAGTTGGAAGAAGCCATCGTCAAGCGCGAAGCCGAGTTGGCCGGGCGAGTGGAGGCGCAGTCATGAGTACGCCACCGGCAGGAACGACGAAAAAACGGATGTTTTCGCGCAATGACTACTTGGCGCCATTGCCGATTCCAACCGGTAGAAAACCCTCTGATGTGTTGAATATCATCTGGCGCAAGAACGAGGTGTTTCTCGATATCGGTAACTACAGCATCGGTTCGACGGTCATGGTGATGTGGCCGTCGCTGATGGTATTTGTATTTATGGGCTTCATCACTCCAGACCCCGGGCTGATCTGGATTGCGGCGTTATTGATCATAGGCATTCCTTCAATATTTGTGATTCAGGGCCTCTTCCGCGAAGTCCCCTTACCCATACGCTTCAACCGCCAACGCCGTGAAGTCTGTGTCCCCCGTGACAACGGTGAATATTGGATCGTCCCTTGGGAAACCGTGACAGCCGCCGCCACCCAGCATTCATCAGTCAGTCAGGCCGGCAAAGCCACAATGGGTCTACTGGTCATCGGTTTCGAAAACCCCGACCCGCAAGCCACGGAACACAACAAGCATTTTTCGCTGGGCTTCAACTGTGGCGGTGGCACCACGGCGATGGCTCTGTGGGAATGCACGCGCAGTTACATAGAAATTGGACCTGAGGCTGTCCCTGAAAGTCGGGTGGGTATCGCACCTTACGAAGAAACCCAAATCGGATCGCTAATCGTCGACCTGCGCAAAGGGGAAATATTAAGCGTCCTGTGGGGAGTTTTCTGCATAACGTTTCTGGGCACCTATCTGGCGGAAAAGCTTCAGGACTGGAAGCTTTCACATCCACCGGAATTGCCCTATCCCGATATCACCGAATGGTCGAAACCAATCCCTCCCGAAGAGTGGGCCAAACGCTCCCCGGAGTTGGAAGAAGCCATCGTCAAGCGCGAAGCCGAGTTGGCCGGGCGAGTGGAGGCGCAGTCATGAGTACGCCACCGGCAGGAACGACGAAAAAACGGATGTTTTCGCGCAATGACTACTTGGCGCCATTGCCGATTCCAACCGGTAGAAAACCCTCTGATGTGTTGAATATCATCTGGCGCAAGAACGAGGTGTTTCTCGATATCGGTAACTACAGCATCGGTTCGACGGTCATGGTGATGTGGCCGTCGCTGATGGTATTTGTATTTATGGGCTTCATCACTCCAGACCCCGGGCTGATCTGGATTGCGGCGTTATTGATCATAGGCATTCCTTCAATATTTGTGATTCAGGGCCTCTTCCGCGAAGTCCCCTTACCCATACGCTTCAACCGCCAACGCCGCGAAGTTTGCGTCCCCCGCGACAACGGTGAATATTGGATCGTCCCTTGGGAAACCGTGACAGCCGCCGCCACTCAGCAATCGTCGGTCAGTCAGGCCGGCAAAGCCACAATGGGTCTACTGGTCATCGGTTTCGAAAACCCCGACCCGCACGCTACGGAAGACAACAAGCATTTTTCGCTGGGCTTCAACTGCGGCGGTGGCACCACGGCAATGGCGTTGTGGGAATGCATGCGCAGTTATATGGAAATTGGCCCGCAAGTTTTGCCACAGACAAATGACTTCGAGGGCGGACGAGAAAAGCTGCGGGGCCGAGGCGTCTTTTGGGGCATTTGTTGTGAATATGTGGATGGCATCAGACATCATTTGGTCGCGCAAGAAGTTGGCAAGGCAGCGTGGCTGATCATTGCTGCAGTGCTCTTGGGGGCACCACTGGCGATGATGTTGCAGGAGTGGAAGTTATCGCCACCGCCCGAGCTTTCTAATCCCGACATCATCGAATGGTCAAAACCACTCCCCCCGGAGCAATGGACCAAACGCTCCCCGGAGTTGGAAGAAGCCATCGTCAAGCGCGAAGCCGAGTTGGCCGGGCGAGTGGAGGCGCAGTCATGAGTACGCCACCGGCAGGAACGACGAAAAAACGGATGTTTTCGCGCAATGATTACTTGGCGCCATTGCCGATTCCAACCGGTAGAAAATCCTCTGATGTGTTGAATATCATCTGACGCAAAAACGAGGCGTTTCTCGATGTGGGTAACTACAGCATCGGTTCGGCGGTGATGGTGATGTGGCCCGGAGTGATGTTGTTTTTGGGGCTGGCATACGTTTTCGATGACCCTGACGCGTTGATATTGGGAGCTTGTATCATGGCTCTCCCTATTTTTTGGTTGATTCAGGGTCTGTTCCGCGAAGTTCCTTTACCCATACGCTTCAACCGCCAACGCCGCGAAGTCTGCGTCCCCTGCGACAACGGCGAGTACTGGGTTGTCCCCTGGGAAACTGTTACAGCGGCTGCCACCCAGCATTCATCAGTCAGTCAGGCCGGCAAAGCCACGATGGGCCTACTGGTCATCGGTTTCGAAAATCCCGACTCGCATGCCACGGACGACAACAAGCATTTTTCGCTGGGCTTCAACTGCGGCGGTGGCACCACGGCGATGGCTCTGTGGGAATGCATGCGCAGTTATATGGAGATCGGGCCAGAGGCGGCACCGGATGCCGCAGCGCTTAATTCAGGGGCAAACCTGCGTTACTACATCGATTACATGAAGGATAAAGCCAAAGAACGTGGCTGGTTTTTGACCCTGTTGTGGGAAGGTGTCTTTGGCGTATTCATCTTCAATGCTCCTCTCGCCACCTACCTGCAAAGGAAGAAGCTTTACCCGCCACCCGATCTGCGTTATCCCGACATCATCGAATGGTCAAAACCACTCCCGCCGGAACAATGGGCCAAACGCTCTCCAGAGTTGGAAGCAGCCATCGCCAAACGCGAGGCTGAACTGGCCGCGCAGGCTCAAAGCGAGTTGGCTTGAGGTCGGATGCTCAGGGCTATCGGCATCTGATCAAGAACAGCCCGACCAATAGCTACAAGGTGCCGAGGCTGTGGCGTGACATGACGCCCTTCTGGTTGTCCGGCAGTATTTTGATTACGACGGTGAACTGTTCCACGCACTATGGGATGGCATGTCAGCCGTGGCCAATGAGTTCCAGGTTGTTGGCACCCACATAGGCGGAATGCAGAGCGCATTGCTGGAAATCCGGGTGTGGAAATTTGAAGAGCCGGAAACGGCGCTCATGGTCAGCCTCGGTGCCCCGTTTGGTAAATCCCTGGAAATGCAAAAGAGTTTTTGGGAGTACATCCGCTCATACATGAACAACGGCCCTTATTTTGATGAACACGGCAACCACAGTGAGTCAGATGCTTTTGTACAGAGCCAATTGGCGGTGAAACCCAACATGAGTGGCTGGTTCAGGGACACCCTCGCTGGCATTAAAAAAACCAGAGCCGAAAATGGCGGAAGAAAATACTTGGGTGGAACCGACGTAGTAATGGTTGTCGGCACACTTCTTCTTAATCCCTGTTTTCGAATCCAGGAACTCACCTACAGCGTTGCCAAACGCCGCTCCCGAAACCTGTGGCCAAAAGTGGTCACTGATCGCCTGAAAGCCGATGGTCCAACTTCTCGGCTTGTGGATTTGGAGTCACACCAAAAACTCGCTGAATAGCTTTGTGGATTCATGGCACGGAGCCGAACTCCGTGCCCGCGAAATAAGCAGCCGCCAATGGCGACTATCAATATTTCTCAAACTGCCCAACAAAAAAGGCCTACCTCCCGGTAAGCCTTTTCCATTCACAACATAATCCTTAATCCCCCAACGCTTCCCCCTCACGCCGTGGGTCCGCGCCACCTTCCAACGTCGCTTTCCCCTGCGCATCCTTGACCCGCACGATGGCTTGGGTGCCGCTGGTCATATCGATTTCATTCACCGCGTGACCTTTGTCCTTGAGCGCCTGAATCAGCGCCGGGCTGAACTGGCCTTGCTCCAGTTCGGTCGGCCCGTTGCGGCTGCCGAAGTTGGGCAGGCTGATGGCGCTTTGCGGGTCGAGATTCCAGTCGAGCAGGCCGACGGTGGTTTTGGCGACGTATTCGATGATCTGCGAGCCGCCCGGTGAGCCAACGCCGGCGAGGAATTCGCCGCTGTTGCGATCGAAGATCAGCGTGGGTGCCATCGACGAGCGTGGGCGTTTGCCGGGTTCGACGCGGTTGGCAACTTTCTGCCCGTTCTCTTCGGGGATGAACGAGAAGTCGGTCAACTGATTGTTCAGCAAAAAGCCCTGAACCATCAGGTGCGAGCCGAATGCCGCTTCGATGGTGGTGGTCATCGACACGGCGCCGCCGAGGTCATCCACCGCCACCACTTGCGAGGTGGAAATGCGCAGCGGCGAGCGGTCCGGCGCGTAGGCTACCTGCACGCCCGGCGGCGTGCCCGGTTTGGCGCTGCCCATGCTGCGTTCGCCGATCAGGCTGGCGCGACTGGCGAGATAGCCTGGGTCAACCAGACCTTTGACCGGTACCGGCACGAAGTCAGTGTCGGCGACGTATTGCGCGCGGTCGGCGTAGGCCAGTCGCTCAGCTTCGGCGATCAGGTGCACCGCTTGTGGATCGGGTTCGATGCCGGCCGGTTTGTCAGTCTTCAGCGGTTTGAGTGGTGCCAGTGCCCAGCGCGGATCGCGGATTTCCAGGGCCTGCAAGGTGCCGAGAATCTGCGCCACGGCGATCCCGCCCGACGACGGTGGCGGCATGCCGCAGACCTGCCAGCGTTTGTAGTCAGTGCACAGCGGCGCACGTTCCTTGGCCTGATAACGCTGCAGATCGCTCAGCGACAGATTGCCGGGGTTGGCGTGCCCCTGAACCTTGGCGACGATCTCTTCGGCAATCGGGCCTTTGTACAGCGCATCGGCGCCTTCGCTGCCAATGCGTTTGAACACGGCGGCCAGCGCCGGGTTTTGCAGGCGTGTGCCAATGGCTTTGACGCTGCCATCGGCGTTGAGGAAATACTTGGCCATGTCCGGCGACTGGCGAATCACCGGATCTGACACGAGAAGTGAATGCAGGCGAGGAGAGATTGCGAAACCCAGCTCGGCAAGTTTGATCGCCGGCTCGAACAGCTTCGCCCACGGCAGGCGACCGTGCTGTTTATGCGCCAGTTCCAGTGCGCGCAACACGCCCGGTGTGCCGACCGACCGGCCGCCAATCTGCGCCTGTGGGAACGGCATCGGTTTACCGTCCGCTTGCAGGAACAGCTTCTCGGTGGCACCGGCCGGCGCGGTTTCGCGACCGTCATAGGTCTGCACTTTTTTGCCATCCCACAACACGATCATCGCGCCGCCACCAATGCCGGAGGATTGCGGTTCAACCAGCGTCAGCACCGCTTGCATCGCAATCGCCGCATCAATCGCCGAACCGCCCTGGCGCAGCATCTCGCGCCCGGCCTCAGCGGCCAGTGGGTTCGCCGCAGCGGCCATGTGTTTGCTGGCGTGACGGGTTTGCAGATCGGTGCGATAACCGGAGGCGGCTTCCGGCGCCAAAGGCAGGGTCGAGGCGGGCGGGGCGTTGCACGCGGTGAGGGTCAGGGCGCTGATGATCAGCGTCAGGGCTGGCAGGCGAAAGCGGCTCAAGGGCAAGGCTGAAAACACGCGGGCTCTCCGTCCGTGGGGTAAAAGTCTGTGGGACTTTATCGACCGACCATGAAGGACGCAAACCATGCGGGTATTTGTCCTTCATGTACTGGCGACTTTTCTGATGGATCAATGGCCCGCGTGAGGCCTGAGGATTCTGCACAACGAGCGCCCGATATGGCTCAGATACTTCTACGCTGATAGGGACATGTGATCGCACCGAAGGTGCTCATATCCAGTCGTTCCTGTACAGTCAGAGAGGTGCGCGTGATGATCAACGAACAGATGGCACCTGAGACAAAAGGTGTGGCGGTGACATTACTTGCAACCGTTGACCTCGGCCCTGAGATTGAAGGCATGGCAGGGCGTCAACTTCGAATGCGGATGGTGACCATTGAGCCTGGAGGCGTCTTCGGGCCGGTTCATAGCCATCAAGACCGACCCGGTACTGTTTACATACTGCAAGGAACGATCACTGACCATCGACATGGCGTCGCCACGGACTATGGACCCGGGGTGGGGTGGCCCGAGGACAGAAACACTACGCACTGGCTTGAGAACAGAGGCCCTATTGCGGCAGTGGAGATCTCGGTCGATATCGTCAGGCAAGATTAATATCAGACGCTTTGGTCAGGTGCGTAACTCAAGGTGTTTTGATGACTCCTGCGCCGCTCCCTTTGCCAGAGGCCTTCGCTACAGCGCCGCCACTTTTCTTGAGGCATAAAAAAACGGCCTACCTTTCGGTAAGCCGTTTTTAGTACTTGGTGGCTACACAGGGACTTGAACCCCGGACCCCAGCATTATGAATGCTATGCTCTAACCAACTGAGCTATGTAGCCAAGTGGCGCGCATTATTCCCCTGAAATGGAAAAGCGTCAAGCGTAAATTTAAAATATTTCTTCTTATTTTCAACCGCTTATCCTCCGGCCCGGAAAATCCGGGCCGGGCAGGGTGTCAACGCAGTTGGAATCTTGCGGTATTGGCGCTCAAGGCATGGCTACCCTGACTCAATGTGTCCGCCGCCAGATTCACTGCCCGTGCGCCTTCAAGCAAACGCACGGCGGCCTGATCAACCTGTTGGATATTGCCACTGACCTCATCGGCGGTGCTCGCTTGCTCTTCAACCGCCGTGGCGATCTGCGCCAGCGTATCGGTAACGCTCTGCACGGCGCTGGCAATTTCCCCCAGCCGTTCGCCGAGGCCGGTGACCGCTTCGGCATCCGATTGCGCCTGGCCGCAGGCGGCTTCCATCAGGCTTACCGCTTCGTTGACCGTGGCGCGCAGGCTATCGACGGTGCCGGCAATCTGCGCGGTGGACGACTGCGTACGTTGCGACAGGCTGCGTACTTCGTCAGCGACCACGGCAAAACCGCGCCCCTGTTCGCCGGCGCGTGCCGCTTCAATCGCGGCGTTGAGCGCCAACAGGTTGGTCTGTTCGGCGACGCCGCGAATGGTGTCGACCACCAGTTGGATCTGCTGCCCTTGTTCGCTGACCCTGCCCAGTGCCGCAGCGGTTTCGTTGAGGCGTTGATTGAGCTGTTGAATGCTCGCCGTGGTGCGCTGGCTGTCGCGACTGCTGTCAGCAGCGATGCGCCGGGTGTGCTGGGCGCTGTCGGAAGCCTGTTCGCAACTCTGCGCCACACCTTGGGAGGTGGCGGCCAGTTGTGTGGCGGCAGCGGCAATCTGGCTGATCTGCAACTGCTGCGCTTCGACTTCGCCCAGCGCGCCGCTGGAATGATCATTGAGGCTACGCACCGCGTTGCTCAGTTGCGAGGTCTCGTGATCGACACCGAGCATGCTGGTGCGCAATTGCACCACGGCGACGTTGAGGGCGGTGCTGATCGCCGCCAACTCATCACGGCCCACCACCGGCACTTGCAGGCTCAGATTGCCGTCGCGCAGGGCTTCGGCCAGCACGGTGATGCCGCTGGCGCTGCGCCGGATCGAGGCTTGCAGGCAAATGAACAGGTACAGCGCGGCCAGTAGCAGGCAGCCGAAGATGGCCGCCACGATAATGAACTGGCGGATGGCCGAGCCATGGTAGTAGTCCAGTCGCTGATCCAGGGACATCAGCGATTGCTGGCGCAGTGTGGCGAGATCGCCGAGCAGGGCGTCCAGGCTACGCTCGAAGTCCTCAGGCTTAAGGTTGATGCTGCCGCCGAACATGCCGTCATCCAGCACTTTCAGGCCGGCATCCAGGCGCTGCAGGCTGTCTTGATACTGCGCCCCCCAGGTTTGTTGATCGCTGGGCAGGCGCGCTTTGAGAAGGTCGGCGTTTTTTACTAATTGTTCACGGGCGTCGCCAATCCGGCTGCGCAGATCGCGCAGTTGCAGGCGGCTCTGCAAGGTGAACTGTCCGGACACCACCGAGGCCTGACCGACAGCGGCGAGGCGGCCGACTCGTTCGATCAGATCCGGCGCGTCTTGCGTCGAAATTTGCGTCAGCAAGTAGGTTTCCAGCCACGGCGCGAGGGTCAGGCGGTTTTCCATGACGATCTGTTCACGCAACGCTTGCAGGGTGCTGAGTGCATGGGTGAAACGGTCGTAACCGTCCGGCCACCAACCGACGCCGCTGAGGCTTTTTGAGTCCAGACCGTCCAATGCGGTTTGCAAGGCCTGATAGCGGGCAAGGGTTTCGCCCTCGGCGCCTTGATTCTTCAACGCATCGCCCAGGTCACTGACGGCTTGCGTGACCGCTGGCTGTTCAGCGTCGAAGGCGGCCATCGCGGCGAGCGTCGCCGGTGTTGGCTGGCGGTTGGTTTCGGTTGCACGCCAGCGGGCAGCGCGGTCGCGTTGTGCCGCCAGCAGGTTGTCGAGCGCATCAAGGGCGAGCAACTGCTGTACGCCGGCGCGTTCAACGGCAATCAGATTGAGTTTGTCGCGATAACCTTGGCCGATCATCAACAGGCTGCCGGCCAGCGGCAGAATGAACAGCAGAAACAACAGCTGAAATTTACGCGCGAATCCAAACCGCCCCAGCAATTTGATTCCCGGTGATAAAAAAGCCTGCATGCCCCATGACTCCTCTGGACACCACGCACCATTGGCGTGCATCGCGGTCGTGCGACCTTGATGTTGTGCCCTGCTAAAAGGCCTCGAAAGTTCACTCTCGCCGGCTCTGTAGGCTGGCTCTGTAGCGAAACTTCCCATTCTCGATCCCCTTTGTAAGGGGCCGCGTTCAGGGGAAGAAGCAAGGCAAGATTCAGACCATGGCGTTGCGCTATCAGTTTGAGGTGACGAGTAACCAGTTAGTTAGCTGCCTAAGGGGATGGCTTTGCTGCACCGAAAAATGGCACATTGACGCACCTGCCTGCGTGCACCCCTCTGCTGTACGGAAACTTTCATGGCTATCAGCAACGTTCAGCCCGCCGCTGCCTCGGCGTCCGCTCCTGCTCAAAGCAGTCCATTGGTGATGCGCATCATCGGCGCGGTGGCGCTGGCGCATTTGATCAATGACCTTATCCAGTCGGTGCTGCCGTCGATCTACCCGATGCTCAAAGCCAACTACGGCTTGAGCTTCACTCAGGTCGGTTTGATCACTCTGACCTTTCAATTGACCGCGTCGCTGCTGCAGCCGTGGGTCGGGTATCACACGGATCGTCATCCGAAACCGTGGCTGTTGCCGACGGGGACGGTATGCACATTGATCGGCATTCTGATGATGTCGGTGGTCGCTAGCTTCCCGTTGATTCTGTTGGCGGCGGCGCTGATCGGGATCGGTTCTTCAACCTTTCACCCGGAAGCGTCGCGTATCGCGCGGTTGGCGTCGGGCGGACGCTTTGGTCTGGCGCAATCGACGTTCCAGGTCGGTGGTAACGCGGGCTCGGCGTTCGGCCCGTTGCTGGCGGCGGCGATCATCATTCCGTTCGGTCAGGGCAACGTGGCGTGGTTCGGTCTGTTCGCGGTGTTTGCGCTGTTCGTGCTGTACCGCATCAGTCGCTGGTACGCCCATCACCTCAACCTATTCAAGCTCAAGGCCGGCCAGGCGGCGACGCACGGGTTGTCGAAGGGCAGGGTGACCAGTGCGCTGGTAGTTCTTGGTTTGCTGGTGTTTTCCAAGTATTTCTACATGGCCAGTTTCACCAGCTACTTCACTTTTTACCTGATCGAGAAGTTCGACCTGTCGGTGGCCAGTTCGCAGCTGCATTTGTTCCTGTTCCTGGGCGCAGTGGCGGCGGGTACGTTCTTCGGCGGGCCGATTGGCGACAAGATCGGGCGTAAGGCGGTGATCTGGTTCTCTATCCTCGGCGTGGCGCCATTCACGCTGATCTTGCCCCACGTCGACCTGTTCTGGACCAGCATTCTCAGCGTGGTCATCGGCTTTATCCTCGCCTCGGCGTTCTCGGCGATTGTGGTGTATGCACAGGAACTGGTGCCGGGTAATGTCGGGATGATCGCGGGCGTGTTCTTCGGTTTGATGTTTGGTTTTGGCGGAATTGGTGCGGCGCTGCTTGGGCATCTGGCAGATGTGCACGGGATTGAGTACGTGTATTTCCTGTGCTCGTTCTTGCCGTTGTTTGGGGGGTTGGCGATCTTTTTGCCGCGTACCAAAAAGGCCTGATTCACCACCATTCCACAAGAAGTAACAGTGAATTTCAGGCACAAAAAAGCCGCGTATCAAACGCGGCTTTTTCTTGGGCATGATGCTTACACGTTGAAACGGAAGTGCATCACGTCGCCGTCTTTAACGATGTAATCCTTGCCTTCCAGGCGCCATTTGCCGGCTTCTTTGGTGCCGGCTTCGCCCTTGTACTGGATGAAGTCGTTGTAGGCGATGACTTCGGCACGGATGAAGCCTTTCTCGAAGTCGGTGTGGATCACGCCAGCCGCCTGAGGCGCGGTGGCGCCGACTTTAACGGTCCAGGCGCGGACTTCTTCGACACCGGCGGTGAAGTAGGTCTGCAGGTGCAGCATTTCGTAGCCAGCACGGATGACGCGGTTCAGGCCAGGTTCTTCCAGGCCCAGGGCCTCAAGGAACATGTCCTTCTCTTCGCCGTCATCGAGCTCGGCGATTTCGGCTTCGATCTTGTTGCAGACCGGAACCACCATAGCGCCTTCCTCTTCGGCGATGGCCTTGACCACGTCCAGGTGCGGGTTGTTCTCGAAACCGTCTTCAGCCACGTTGGCGATGTACATGACCGGTTTGGTGGTCAGCAGGTGGAAGCCCTTGATCACCGCTTTCTCGTCGGTGCTCATGTTCTTCATCAGGCTGCGCGCAGGCTTGCCTTCGGTGAAGTGCGCAATCAGTTGCTCCAGCAGAGCCTTCTGAACGACGGCGTCCTTGTCGCCACCCTTGGCGTTACGCGCGACTTTCTGCAGTTGCTTTTCGCAGCTGTCGAGGTCGGCGAAGATCAGTTCCAGGTCGATGATTTCGATGTCGCGTTTCGGGTCGACGCTGTTGGAAACGTGGATCACGTTTTCGTCTTCGAAGCAGCGCACGACGTGGGCGATGGCGTCGGTTTCACGGATGTTGGCCAGGAACTTGTTGCCCAGGCCTTCACCTTTCGAAGCGCCGGCGACCAGGCCTGCGATGTCGACGAATTCCATGGTGGTCGGCAGGATGCGCTTCGGATTGACGATGGCCGCCAAGGCTTCCAGACGCGGATCCGGCATCGGCACGATGCCGCTGTTCGGCTCGATGGTGCAGAAGGGAAAGTTCTCGGCCGCGATACCGGATTTGGTCAGGGCGTTGAACAGGGTGGACTTGCCGACGTTAGGCAGGCCGACGATGCCGCAATTGAATCCCTTGGTGTTTCCCCTCGGAGTAGAGTCAGGCCTTCTGGCTGTGCAGGTTTTTCATGGCG
>NZ_JBIUWM010000087.1:0-14792 GCF_044743445.1 Pseudomonas sp. NPDC087615
GGTTCGATCCGACGGCGTTTGACTGCGAGTGGGTCAATCAATGGTTGAAGCAGGCGAAGGTCTGATCAGCAAGAGGGTGTTGGGCGTACGCTTACTTCAGACCTATTGTTTCCACGAATCGAGTTGGCAAATCCGATTCAATTGGTAGGTCAGATTGAATGCACACGGGTAGGCAACTCCGCGCAATGCCCCTCTCAAAGCTGACCTCTTGATGAAGGCCTTCATTATCCCAATGATAGGTCGTTTAAGACGACAGGCCTTGTATTCTTGCATCTCGGTGCACCACTGATTATCAGTCGGTTAAAACGACTGATCAAAAATAAGAGGTACTGCCGATGGATACAATAGAACTACCTGCGGAGGTGTCGTGGGGGATGCTTGCGGTAGTACCTACTCAGCAATTCTTCACACAGACCGTGTCGAATTGCTGAGCCCCATGGCTAGCCTCAAGGCGCCTAGGCAGTCGCACCTACTTCATCTGACTTACCGTCAGCGTCAAATAATATGGACATTTTTCCACTGGAGTATCGACATTGCAGGTCAATCGGATGAGCTCTGTATCTCCGACTGCTAAAGCTTGAGAAGTACCACGTGCCTCATATAAGCGTTGATTGGGAACCTGAACGGATAGGTCTCCAGGAAGCTTTGAGAAACCTTCAAGGTGGGACTGTAGAATGTAGTAGTCGACGACTACACCATTAGCCCAATAGGGTGTGAATGAGAGTTCAACCCCAGAAAGCACAACTCCGCGGACCGGTTCATCCTTTTTACCTGTGTGGACAGAGCTTTTGTTGTATGGGTTCGGCATCATGTTTCTGTAGGAATAGGGGCCATTCAGGCGTACCGGGGCAGAAGTGTGACCATCAACCTCCTTACCGTTGTGTACAAGCGTCCAAGTCAAGGAAACAGTCTGAGGTTCAGCAGCTTGGGTCGGCAGCGCCAGGACAACGGCAACGAGCAGTAAAGCTTTCTTCAGCATAAATTCAAAATATCCCTGTAAATTGATAGATGTAGCGCCTACCCCAGTGATCCTAAACTTGCTTGTTCTCATGTGCATCCCAAAACGGTGCCTAGAATTTCCCACTGTTAAATCGACTTATGAACCCCGAAAAGTCTCGCGACTTGTCACGTGAGAGGATCTGCTCATCGCTATGCGCCATGGGTGTCGGGCTGATGACTATGCCTAATAGAGTTGGTGTGAAGATGACCTATGGGCTCTCGTACAAAGGATACGGGGCTGCGGCCTTCTGACGCGCTTGCTCGAAGGCATCGAGTAACGCTTTACCCAGCTCGCTCAGGCTGCCTGAGTGAAGACCTCTTACTCTCCTTCCGAAACAGCGGAAATTGTAGTGGTCTAATGAAACCGGACACCCATTTAGGCGAGAATGCTCGCCAGATCGAGGTGTCAGATGACCAAACAACGCCGTTCCTTTACTCCTGAATTCAAGCGCGAGGCTGCTGAGCTCGTGCTCAAACAAAACTACAGCTACATCGAAGCCAGCCGTTCACTCGGCATTGGCGAGTCGGCATTGCGCCGCTGGGTTGACCAGATTCAGAAAGAACATAAAGGCATCACCCCGCAGAGCAAGGCGCTGACGCCGGAACAGCAAAAAATTCAGGAACTGGAGGCCCGGATCGCTCGGCTTGAGCGAGAGAAATCCATACTAAAAAAGGCTACCGCGCTCTTGATGTCGGAAGATCACGAGCGTTCGCGCTGATTGGCCAGTTAAGCGCCCATGAGCCGGTTGATTGGCTGTGCAAGGTGTTTGACGTCACTCGCTCGTGTTACTACGCCCAGCGCCTGCGGCGCCGCACGCCCGACGTTGAACGGCTTCGATTGCGTAGTCGCGTCAGTGAGCTGTTCTCGCAAAGTCGTAGCTCTGCGGGCAGTCGCAGCATCCTGTCGCTGATGCGTGAAGACGGTGAGCAACTCGGTCGATTCAAAGTGCGTAGCTTGATGCGCGAGCTTGATTTAGTCAGCAAACAACCCGGCTCCCATGCCTACAAACGAGCAACAGTAGAAAGACTCGATATCCCGAACACATTGAACCGCGAGTTCGATGTGCCAGCGCCCAATCAAGTCTGGTGCGGCGATATCACCTACATTTGGGCGCAAGGAAAGTGGCATTACCTGGCTGTCGTCCTGGATCTTTGCACGCGTCGGATCGTGGGTTGGGCGCTGTCGGAAAAGCCAGACGCTGAGCTTGTGATCAAAGCGTTGGATATGGCCTACGAGCAGCGTGGCAGGCCTTCGGATCTGCTATTCCACTCGGACCAAGGATCGCAATATGTAAGCCGACTCTTTCGCCAGCGGTTGTGGCGTTATCGCATGCGTCAGAGCATGAGTCGTCGAGGAAATTGCTGGGACAACGCGCCGATGGAGCGCGTGTTCCGCAGCTTGAAAACTGAATGGATACCGACCGTGGGCTACAGAACTGCTCAAGAAGCCCAGCGCGATATCAGCCATTTCTTGATGCATCGGTACAACTGGATTCGACCCCATCAATTCAACCGTGGGCTGGCGCCAGCTCGGGCCGAAGAAAAACTTAACGTCGTGTCCGGGATTAGTTGACCACTACACATCATGGAGCTTTCAAATTGGGTAGAGATGCGCGGCTCGGCTGAAGTTGCAGTCAACGTTCGGAACGCCTTGGCAGCGATAGACCGAAACGAAGAGTTCATCAAGATGGCCCTAGCGATGATGACACCAGAGTGAACATTATCAGAAGCGGTCGCACGCTCTGTAATCTACTGATACCCATTTATAGCGTGACTTGGCCCGCGCCTTAAACATAGGCGGTGAGCCATGCCGCGAATCGACCACCAAAAACGCCAAACACCCACACCCTAGACCAGCAGAATCAGGGAGTATCACAGGCTGCGGGATGGACCGTTATTTGGCGCTTTCTTTTTCGAGCTTACTTTTCAAAGCTTCTTTCGCAATGGGACCGAGGGCATCGGTCACAGCCTTGATCTCCGCCTTGCTTTTCGAGTCCAAGCCCGCAAGGGCTCCGGTCTCGACCACGGAAAACTTCAGGTACACGCTGCCGGATGAATAAAACGGTGTGGGTTTTGAATAATTGTAGCTTTCGATACCCACTCTCTTTGACGTCAGCGAGGCATTGCTGTTGGGGTCAGCAACAGATATCCCTCCGATACTTACAGCATCCGAAGAACTTTCCTTTCGCTCGCCATCTTTGTAGGAATCAGCGGCAGCTGCGATCGAAATTCCGACCTTTCCCTTCCCACCCCCATCATCCTTGGTCATGGCCAGACTGGTTTTCGAAGACAGGAGGATCGGTGAAAATTGGAAAGCTAGGACATCTGTCTTTCCGGTATCAAACGACTTCTTGCTGAGAAGAATGGACATCTGCGTATCCGCTACCTTCCCTCCTTTTATTCTTGCCAAGACGACGCACTTAATTTTTTGCCAATCGGCGGCATTTCCGGACCAAGTGGCACTCCACGTTTTGATCGACTTTTGCTGCACTTCATCGACTTTGCTATTCGCCGCGGCAACCGCTAAGTCCCAGACAGTACCGCCCAATGCCGTGAGTACAGTTGCTGGGAGAATTGCCAAGCCAGCGGGTTGCGCGTCAGTACACGCGGCTCGCCAACCACCGCCATCGTCGCTGAAACCGAATAAGGCTTCCCATTGTGATTTTGTCTTGTTGCCGTTCGCGTCCCGGTCACCGAACACACTTGAGGTGACAGGAATAATCGCGGTCCATTCTTCTTCACCGCTTGACGGATCAATAGTCGGGGTTGTGATTATCTTTAGTGTTTGACAACCACTCAGCATTAAAAAGGTGAAGGCAACCAGTATTAGGCTTCGCATACACATACGCTCCGTGTCTTCCCGCACTGAAGGATATTGCAATTTGCCACTAGTCTTAGCTGTATAGCTGATCCTGCTGATTGCGGCGAGAGAGGCCCAACAAAAAAATATGTCATCGAAAGGGTTCTTTTCTCGCGACTCATCGCCAATCTGGCGCAATTGATGTCATCCCAAGGTACCTGCCTTCGGCTGGTGCACTGGGATTTCTGCGGCGAAATGCCAATCCTGCTCCACGGAAATTGTTTTTGCAGTTTCAACAGAACATGGCTATACAGATTACATACCCAAAGTGCGTGAACCGTGATTGGCGGGTTGGAAAAGTAGTGCATCCGAATGCAAGCAAGGCAGCATTATCGCCTCGCGGTTTTTACATACTTTTATCGATCACGTTACACAAGGACAGCGGCGAGGCGTTGGGTAGTTTGCCGCCAAGTCTGTACCGGCACCGATTCATGCTGGTACGGATGTGCCGACCCTTCACCTGAGGGAACATCCATGCGCCTTATCGTAATCTTTTCACTCCCGATTGCAGTCATCCTTGGTCTGCTATTCGGTAGTCAAGCAATAGCACAGTCAAAGCTCACTAAGGCAGATATTAACTCGGCGATTGCCGCTCCTTCGCTCAATGAAGCGCTAGCCATATTCCTTCCCAAACTGCCCCAAGTGGTGATTCCTGAGCAGGGCAATGCCGTCTACTACGTGCTCGAAGGCGATTTATTACTCAACCATGAGGGTGTGGAATCCTATCTGATGAGTCACCGCCAAGGCATTGTTCCAGCACGCGATGGCGAATTACTGGTCATGACTCAAATGGGAAAGAAGGTGATTTGGCAACCCGGTCAACGCAATTTGACCTATGCAGTAGCTCGCAACACGTTTCCCACGCAGACGCAGTACCAGGAGGTCGTGAACAATATGCGTGAGGCGGCGAATGACTGGTTGTTCTGCGCTGAATGCGGCCTGACCATCAAGCACCAAGAGAAGTTCGACGCCAACCCGAAGCCCGGGGAGGTGACTTTCATTGTGCGTTATGTGCCGAACGAGACCGACTTCATCGCCGCAGCATTCTTCCCGAACTACCCGCAGGCCATGCGCCAAGTCTTCATCGCTCCGAGTTATTTCACCACCACGGCCAACCATGTCGGCGTCCTGCGGCACGAACTTGGGCACGTGCTTGGCTATCGCCACGAACATATCGTCGGCATTCCTGGCTGCGCATTGGAGGACGGAAACTGGGTTCCAGTAACGCCCTACGATTCGCACTCTGTCATGCACTATCTCTGCGGCGACGGAGGATCGATGACTATGGCACTGCAAGAGACCGATAAGGCCGGACATCGCATAGCCTATGGGGAGTGATCAGGTATGCGTTGGCTTCAGATCCTCTCCGTAGCGGCGATGCCGGTTCTGGCACAGGAATACGACAGACCGCTATTGCCGAAGCTCGATCCTTCACAGGTCCAGCAGCTCAGGCGTGATGCTGTCGCACCTGTGATCAAGAACAAGTTGTCACCATCCCCTCTCGAGAGCGGCGTGCTCGTTTCCTTCGAGGGCGGAAATGTCGGTGAGTCCATTGCCCAAGTGTTGCAACAGCTCGCGAATGGCACGGCGCTACCGGACGAACGCTACACAGTGCAGCCCGGCGATACGCTTTGCGGTCTGCTCGATCACCGCGGCTACCCTCCGCCCTGCCCGCCGCTACTCAAGATCATTGACCTGCTCAATCCGGGCCTAGGGCTATCAACGCGTGCGCTTCAGGCGGGCGAGGTCATCAGACTGCCAGTGTTGGAGTTGCGCTCGGCGGTGGCGATCAAGCCAGTGCCAGGTGGCACCCAGAACAAGGATGGCGTCTGCACGCCTCCTCCTTCGTTAAGCGGGCAGCTCAAAAACTGGTCGCGGCTGGAGCCCCGGTTCGTTGACTGCATTCCCGGCTCAGGGAGTACTGAGCAAGGGGTGTCGTTTATGCAGTATCGCGCCTACCAATTGCTGATCCCAACCAGCGACGATGACATCTCCCACCTGCTCCTCGATGACCTCAAATCCAGCAAGAACGCCAACATTCGTTTCGACCTGATTCCGCACAATTTGCCAGAGGGTAAGTTGAATCAGCTCGTTGATTCAGAAAATCTATCCGACGCTTGCGCCAATGGGCTGACGAATGATCCGCCCTTTGACTACAGAGAATTGTTCGACTATGACCGTGATGCGCTGCCGGCCGTACGCGAGGCATTGGCGCCTGACGGGGTGGCTCGCCAACCCAAAACTGTCCCGGTTCACCTAATCGATACTGACATTGCCAGAGCCCCAAATCTTTACCCAGCTTATGGCGAAATGGCACCAACAACTCCGTGGACATGCCACTGGAAACATCCATTTCACAACCGTTATCACGGCACACACCTGGCTAGCCTGATTGCCAGTCAGGATAACGGCTATGGCTTTCGCAGCTTGGCCAGTAACGCGGTGATCTTTCCGTATGTCTGGAACGTCGTGACGGATGACGGCAAGGTAACGGCGATATCGAAGTCTCGCCATATCAAGTTGCAACAGGAAATCAATGCTAACGCAGACGTGCCGCCCGGAACATCTCGCCCCCTCTATGTGGCCGCCACCTCGTTTGATCTGATCAAGCTCAAGCCCTCCGGAGACCAACTTGATAACAAAGAGCTGCGCTGGGAGGAGTCGCTCTCGAAAGCTATCCAATACTCCCCTTCATTGTTCATCTTTTCGGCAGGGCAAATTGACGATAAGAAAACCCAGTCTCCGGTCGAGCTATCAACGACCTCGATACTCACGCCACAAAATCTCGGCGATTTGCCGAACGTTGTCGTGGTCACCGCTTGCATAGACTGCAAGCGCGACCACACAGATCTCATGCCCGAGGCTCATTTTGGAGGAGGAACTAACCCAGTCGTCCATGTTGCTGCCCCTGGCGGCAAGCCTATCCTGGGATGGGTGACCGCCGAAGACATTGGTGCGGGACGTGGTACGTCTCAGGCGACAGCGCTCGTTGCCGGTGTAGCAGCCGCCATGCTCGGCGCATGGCCTGAAAGCTATTCTTCCCCCTCGGCAATCAAGAGTCGCCTGCAGGTAACCTCACGGCCAGTGCCGCCGAATTCCAACGGTTCGACTAATCCTGCAGCGGGAAAGATCGCTTCCGGCGTTGTAGATCCAATCCTGGCATTGCTCGATCCGAGCCGGCATTGGCTCAAGCAGGGAGGTAACTGGAAAGCAGTAAAGATTCGCGAATTAACGCCGAAGCAGATCCGCTTTGAAGACGACAACGGCGCACAGAATGAAGTGCTCGCCCGCGCCTTGCGCCGTATTGTCAGTATGCCTGATGGTACGCAGGCAGCATATTCCAACGATGCGATAGAGAACAATACACCGCCAGGCACTGTGCGGCGCATAGGCCCCACTCGGGTGACAGATGGCACTCTGACGTTGTGTGACAACCCCAATCCCCTTCAGCTGTCGCAAGTGCAGGATCTGATCATTGCTCTCAACGGGGTGACCTCAAATGAATGCCGATAGAGGAATCGTGCTCATCGTGGCACTTCTATTCGCTACGCCTACGCTTGCCGAGCAGTGCAGGCCAGCGGAGGCAGTTACCAGCTTCGGTGCTTGGTTTACAGACGGCACCCGGTTGACACCGGCTTACCCTGATCACACCGTTATCGCCCAAACACCGCAGCTAGTGGCGCGCAGCATGAAACTTCGTATCGAAGTCGCCGCTGGAAACGATCGACAATGGCATCTGGTCATTTACGATCCCGACTATCGTGTACTGGCGAGCCTTGGCCCGACAGACTTTACTGACGACGAAGGTAAACTGACCAGGCCACGCTGGACCGGCCGACTCTACAACGACCGCGTCCATGTAGAACTGGTCACAGCAAAGCCGGACTCCGACATAGTGCTTACCATCCCGGCCGGGATCGCCTTGCCGGCAGAGAGCAGCGAACAGCATCTTTTCTCTGCACAAAACATGCAGGATCCGCATTGGAGCGATCTGTACAAAAGCCAAGATACCAAGCCACGGAAGGCCGGCGCCAAGGTTGCAATGCTAATGACAGGGCAGCAGACACCCGACGGGGGGAAAAGCGCCTGGTGTTGCTCGTCTGTCATGATCGGCCCCAACTTGGCGCTGACTAATTGGCATTGCGGCGGAGACAACCAATGGATGGCCCCATCGGACTATTGGCAAGGCAGCGTGTGTTCTAACTTGACGTTGGATCTGGCCTGGGACGGCGGTTCTGTGCGTCGGCAGTATAACTGCGTCGCAGTTGAGGTACAGGACCGGCGCCTTGACTTTGCTGTTCTGCGTTTGCAGCCAGTCGTCGGTACCGGCGGAATGGTCGGTGAATCCGTCTATGAGCGTCTCGATACATCACCAGATGTCGCAATCGGCGATGCCTTTCTCATCCACCACGCACTCTGTCAAACAAAACAGCTGAGCAGTAAATGCAGCATTCGCTCTATCGTTCAGACGAACTGGCTCGCGGATGGAACGAAAACTGACATTACCCATGACTGTGACACTGAGCACGGATCATCCGGCGCTCCAATCTTCAATGACAAAGGACAACTAGTAGCGCTGCATCACGTCGGTTTCGAGCGCGACCCTCAAACCTGCAAAGCTATAGATCACGTCAACAAGGGCGTGCGCATCGGCGAGATCATCGCCTACATAAAGGCGAACCACCCCGCTCTGGCGAGCGAGCTGAAGTTACCATGAGACGATCGAACTGGTTGAAGCGCCTCAAGGCTTCGGTCCTTTCCGCGCTTGATAAAACAGCGGCACACCGACCATCCGCTGCGTGTCGATCACTGCGAGTCATACCCACGAAACGAGTTGTCAAATCCATTGCAACTGATTGGTCAGGTCGAACGCACGCGGGTGGGAAAGTCCGTGCAATAACCCACTCACTGCAGCCCTCTTGGTGAGAGCTACATTATCCCGACATAGGTCGTTTAAGACGACTAATCTTGCATTCTTGCATTCTTGCATTCTTGCATTCTTGCATTCTTGCATTCTTGCATTCTTGCATTCTTGCATGTTGGAGCAGCACTGATTATCAGCGGCACAAGAGACAGGGAGAGTAAGTATGCTGAGCCGTGCCGTAATGACTGTGGGGGCCATTGCGCTTTTTATGCAATTGGCCTACGCCGAAGATACCCCAAAAAAACCTCCGCCCCCACCCGACATCGTGCCGACTCTTCATCAGAGCAATCCGCCAGTCTTATGCGTCGGATGTGATGGGATATTCGACATGAGGACCCACAAAGAGGTGCTCGAAAACTTATCGGCAAACCCCTACCTCGCCGAACTGCGCAAGGCCCTCTATCAGCAAGACATCGTTCATCAGTTCGAGTCCAAGGCGCATTTTGATAACTGCGACTTTGACTCAGCGATCACCTACGTTACGAGCCTGCTGGATGAGGCGGACGAAGAAGTGGGTACTGCAATGAAGGCTAAGAGTGTCGGTGACCTAAAAACGATGGAGATCGCCGCAGGCAGCGCATTTTTTGCCATCGGACAGGCCCTGCATGCTGTGCAGGACTTTTACGCACACACCAACTATGTAGAGATGCAGGCGCCCAAAGCCAATAAGGTCACTGATATCGAAGTCGTCGCGCCGTGGCGACCCAAGGGGCGTGACCGCATCAATGAACTTCGCGAGGAAGGCCTCTACTCGGGTTACGTCTTCTGGGGTTTTCCGCAGAAGTGTCCAGCGAACACAACGTCGCATGGTGATCTTGCAAAGGACACCGCCACTACTAAGAGCGGAGCGAAAAAGCTTCCTCATTTACAGGACCTTAACCAATACAACGTGGCAGTGTTTCTCGCCAGTCAGGCTTCGTTAGAACTGATGAAGGATGCATTCAAACGATGGCCTCTGCTCAAGGACCTAAACGGACGGCGTGTAGCCTTTGAGACGCTAGTAGACCGCCGCGGTATCGACGGAAAGAACTGACCACTACAGTTCAGACACCGCGAATAGTCGTCAACAGCCAAACAATGCCGTCCCAGTACTTGATCGCTGCCAACACTAAAGCCCCGACAATTGGTAGCAAGGACAGTCCCTTCAGCAGTCGAAAGGTCCTGGTTAGCGTTAGGCCCTGCTTGCCCACCTGATCGATGGTGATCCTAAGCAGGCGTTGGAGTTTTGGTGGGTAGGTTTTTATCTTGTCTTTGAAATCATCGAAGATGACATTGAAGCTATGAAGCAGGCGCTCCGTTTGCAGCATCTGATTGTGCAAGATCGCAAGCAGAACCACCGAGACCACCGCCAGCCCGAGGACAAGGATAAAACCTTCGAACTTTGAGGTGGTTTTTTCCAGTGCTACCAAGCCGGCCAACGATATCGGGAGGGCGAGCATCTTGCCGGCGATGTCACCCAACACTCCGCTTAGCTTGGTGCCATAGTCGATTTCAGCCTGGGCCACTTCACGCCGGACCCGCTCAAACGAGAAACTATAGACGTAAGTTTGGAGGTTGGCGCGGTAAGTGGCCAAGACCTCTCGCCACTCCCGCACGATCACCACAAGCAAATTCGGCTCGCTTTCGAACTTCTCGATAACGCTCGCAACGGCCATCCGAATCATCAATTTGCGTTCGGAGAGGTGCGCCTTGTTTTCATTTTTTCGATTGAGAATTTCTTCCAATAGGCTCAAGTGGTTGAGTTCATAGTCGAGCACTTTGACGTCGACCTGTGTAGGGAGCAAAAATGTTCTCGGGGGCTTCGCCCCATCAGGCGGTAAGGCAAAAAATAGGTTATAGCCATCCGGGCTGCTGTCTTTGTCAACTCCGATCGCCAGTAGCGCAAGCAACTCAATGAGCCGACAAACGCGCCTGAGAGACTTGATCTCCGTGAGTTCAATGTCATCGCAGTCCGCCCAGCGAAGCTCAGTGATGTAAACATTGCTCGGAAATTGCCCCTTGCCCAACGAACCATTTCGCGCGACAAACTCGCCCAAGCTGCGGTAAAAATGGCCCGACTCATTCGATGGCAAGCGAAATTCAATTTCAAGAGAGTCTGCCTCTTCAGAAAGATGCTCAAACTTTCCATAGGCAGCCGGCAACTCATCACACATTCGTAATGCGCTAATGATTTCGGCCGTTGGCGCGCCCTCGTAACTGACGACCCCGTCGTCAATGGTGGGCGCTCCAAGGGCACGGTAGAGTGCTACCACATGAGAGAACATTCTCAGCCGTTCCTTGCCAGCAGTTCTTTCTCGATCACATCAATCAGCTCGGTCGTCATGTTGGACAGGGTCAACTTCTTCCGACCTTCATCGTAATAGACGTCTGCGGCAGGATCCTTTCCAAGCGCTCCGCGTTCGAACTGCAGCGACCAATTGGAAGCATCTCCTTTGATCCGAGTCTTCTCCTTCAGCGTTTTAGCGTTGACCGTAAAATCGTCAGGAACCTTGTTTTTTTCACTATTCAAATAATCTTTCAGGCCAGCGATTTCATCCACTAGGTCAGCAGGAACATGAGCGACGGCGGCGTGAACAATGGAATCCAATCGTGCTGACTTGCCTGCTGCCAATTGAACCTCTAGATATTTGATTACCGCCTCTTTAGCCCTGTAGCCGAAGCTTTTCAACGATTTGTTGTCGCGAAAGAACTTGGCAACGTTATCGATAGCATTTTTCGTAGCACGCCCCGAAGCCACTCCTTTTGCACAACCCAGTGCAGATATGAAGTAGTCGGATGCCTGACTGTCGCGGCCACGACTAATGAAGCACAGGTAGGTGGAGTCGGCTTCCTCTGCCGTCTCACTTTCGGGCGTTTCGGGTATTGGGGCGGCAGCAGCCATAGCCTGAATGGCGACAAAGCTACCCAAGTTGATCCGAGCGGCCTGCTGAACTTTGCTCAGATCTACTTCCTGAATCTCCTTAGGCACATAATTTTCGTCCAGCTGAATGCCGCCGCGCTCCTTCATGCTGGCAACCAGGAAAAAGTTGGATGCGCCTGAAGAGTACTGGGCGCACAGAATATGTCCGCCGGTCGACAGCACTTGATGACCGGCCTGTTCAACCAATTGATCCATAGCCAAGTGGGTCAACTCGATGAAGTTAGCTTCATCATCCTGGACGGCTACGAACTCGGTAAAACGCCTTGGAAATGGGCCTTGGCGCTCATCATTAGCGAACTGACCATAAACCACGCTGTTACCTTCCTTGCCGATGAGACCGTGAATCCCATTCACAAGGAATTGTAACGCCGGGTTTTCGGTATTGAGCACCACCTCTTTTTTCACCACATCGGAGATGAAGCTAGTCTTTGCCAGCTTTTTGAAGCTGTGGATGATGGCGGTTCTCAGTGTGATCATAGGTCGAATTCCGTTCCGATAACATCAATATGGAATCACTAAAAATAACACCTTACCCAACAAACTTCAGGGCTTATCTCGGGGAGCGAAAGCGCCAAAAGAGGTCGTTATCTAACTCATGAGCGCTGTCGCAACCACCACATAACTGTACATCCATACAGTATAATGATCCAGACCGTTCGTCATCGGCGAGTGAGGGACAACTGTATAGACCTAGCTGGAGCTGAAGCATGACTGGGATGGCGATGTCTCCGAAAAATCAACTCAGATGCATTTCCGTAAGCCGTGCAAAAAGTGCGGGTAGGGTTCGCAAGAAACTCTCCTATATTGACTATCACGGAAGTCGGAAAGGCTCGGCAGCCGGAAAGGAAATTTTCTCTAGTCGCTCGTTGAGTCCAAAGGAAATGATGTGATGAGAGTAGCGATCTTGGATATCCGTAATTTTCGGGGTATTCGCGAAGGAAGCGTTCATTTCAAAGATCATCCGGTACTGATCGGCGCCAATAACACCGGCAAAACCACCGTGATAGAAGCGTTGACGCTTCTTCTTGGACGGGAGCGCATGATCCGAGAGCTCACCGAACATGACTTCTTTGGTTCAACCCCCCAGCCCGCCGACAGGATAAAGCTGGTTGCAACGATTACAAACTTTCCTTCCGAAGACCCTTATCAAAATACTGATTGGTTCAGAGATGGTAGAGGTGTCCCAAAATGGCTAGACGAAACCAACGGCAAAATCAGCGCTGTTCGTACCGACCTGGCCTCGAAACTCTGCTGCCAAATTGGTGCTCAAGCCTATTTTGACCGTGACTCTCTATCAGTTGAAATGGTGCGTTACTTCCACGACCATGATAGTCCGATGGATCCTTTCGCAGAGGACTCCCCGGTAGGCGTACCGCCGCGACTGATCAAAGAAATCGGCTTTTATCTTGTACGTGCGAGCCGAACTTGGGACAAAGTTTTCTCGTGGGGAAGTGAGTTATTCCGACGCACGCTGCAAGCCGCAGCAGCCCAGCCATCCGAGGCAATTTTAGCTGAGCGCGATCGACTCTGAAGTCCGGAAGCTCCTATCGAGAGCGATGATCGGATCTCGCCACTGATTCAAAACGTAAATGCCGAGTTGGCGAGATGCATACCGAACGCCCCTCTTGTTCAACTGCGAGTAACGAGCACCGATAGCCGATCGCTCCTCGATTCTGTAGCAGCACATTTTGCTGTCGTCGGGGGATTGGGCGTACCTGCGGCCAGGCAAGGTAGCGGCCTAGTCTCTCTGCAAGGCTTGTTACTACTCCTTGAACTGGGTCGAGGACGAGCAGCAGCTGGAGAGGGATTCTTAATGGCCCTTGAGGAGCCTGAGCTTCACCTACCACCTGCGGGACAACAACAGCTAGTACAACGAGTACAGGCACTCTCTACTCAAACCTTTATAACCACGCATTCCCCATTGATAGCCGCCGTGTCAGATCCGACCTCCGTCTTGATCCTTCGCAATGTAAATGGCTACCTCTCGGCGCTACCTTTTTTGGCCGAGCCATTGCAACCGGATGCCCAAAATTGGAAGCGGAAGTTCTTCCAACAAAGTCGCGTGGACGTACTTTCTGCGCTTATGCACCCGTGTGTATTGGTACCCGAAGGCCGTGCTGATTTTCTGCTGCTAAAAACTGTTCTGCGCCCTCTGATGTTGACCGAAGGTTGGTCTACAGCCATGCACGCTATGTTTGGCCTTGAGGTCGGAGTGGTCCCCACGGAGGACGCCAAAGTAGTTGAGATATTCCAGCTGCTATCGGCTACCCATCAAAAAGTTTGTTGTCTGGTGGATGGTGATAAGGATGGAAAGCGCTATATCACCAGCCTCCTCGAGGAGCCTGCTGCTCCTTCATCCATAATCCGGTGGGCAGACGATGAAATGATTGAGGACGCCATCGGCTGGATTCTCGCCGCGGACGTGGAACACGTCATTGGAACACTCGCGGAGTTGACGGAGACTACCCCCGCAACCGTATCGGATATCGTCGATCACTTAAAAAATAAAAAAGTCGACGTGATCTGTTATGAGTCCGTTGCCGACGCAATAGTGAACTCGCCTCTGTGTCGCGCCCGAGCAGCCGATTTATTTAGCTGTTTAGCGCTCGCATGCGCGGGAACCGCCAACGCACACTTCGTTGCTGACCAACAAGGCGTCTGGGTGTTCCATCCATGACAATCCAATCGTTCTCTGGGGCAGCCGGCTGTGGAAAGACTTTTCAGTTGATGGCAACGCTAGCTGCAAGGTTGGAAGACCAACCCCTACTTACGTCTCAAAAGGTTTTAGCCCTTACCTTCATGCATGGATCGCGCAGGCGCCTGGACGATCGATTGGCTGGAGTCGCGGCACTACGCCGCCAGTATGAATGCACAACGATCGATGGATTTGCCTGGCGAATCGTCAGCAGATGGCAGTCGCTCATCGAGCAGTTCGGCATGGCGCACCCGCAAGTTAGTGATTATGAGGTGGTCTGCCACGTCGCAGCGTGGACAAGCCCCATGAAAGACAGGACACCGTTTCCCCCTTACGATAAGGGATAGGCAAACGGTTATGTTTATGACTAATAGCAACGACAAGAGTGGGGAGC
>NZ_JBIUWM010000088.1:0-14767 GCF_044743445.1 Pseudomonas sp. NPDC087615
CATGAGATTCTATCCACCACCCGTCCTGCTGAACCGGCCCCAGGCTCAACAGCCCGACCGCCACGACCACCAGCAACACGCCACGCGCAGCGCCGAAGGCCATGCCGAGGAATCGATCGGTCCCGGACAATCCGGTGACGCGAACCAACTCGCCGATAAGATAATTGATCATTGCGCCCACGATGAGTGTGGCGACAAACATGATGGCACAGCCCGCGATCACGCGAGCTGATGGGGTTTCGATGTATCCGGCGAGGTACTCGGACAGTGAGCCACCGAACATCCAGGCGACAGCTCCTGCGATGATCCAGGTCACCAGCGATAATGCTTCCTTGACGAAGCCGCGGCTCAAACTGATCAAAGCGGAGATGGCGATGATTGCAACGATCGCCCAGTCAACCCAGGTAAATGGCACAGTGCAGCCTACAGACGGATAAGGCGGCGCATTTTAGCAGAGCGCATGGCTGTCGGTAAGCTGCGATTGTCAGTGCTTTTCAATCAGCGTGATAGTTTTTAGCCGCGCTCAGGCTGGAAGCGCACGACAAAACCCTTGAGGTTCTGCTGGCGACTCAACAAATCACGCAAACGATCGGCTTCCGCGCGCTCGATCAGAGGCCCAACGAACACCCGATTCTTGCCGTCGGCAGAACGGATGTAGGCGTTGTACCCCTGGCTGCGCAGGGTTTTCTGCAGGCTTTCGGCATTGGCACGGCTCGACAGGCTAGCCAGTTGCACCGACCAGCTCACCGACAGACCATTGGCATCGACGCGACTCTGCGAAGTGTCAGGCTTGGTCGGCGCTGCAGCAATAGGCTGAGAAGGCGCAGGAATCGGCTTGGCCACGGGTGCCGGAGTCGGCTTGGCGACTGGCGCCGAAGCCACAGGTGCCGGTGCAATCGGCGCAGAAGGCGCCGCCTGATCGGCGACCTCCTCATCACTTGGTACAGGCTCTTGCGGCAAGTCTTGCGGCTCAGGCACGGCAACCGGCTCCAACTGCACTTGCGGCACGGCAGGCGCTTGCGGAGCAGCTGGCGCATCAACCGTGACCTGGCGCTGCTCATCCTGACGGGAAAACAGCATCGGCAGGAAAATCACCGCCAGCGCCACCAACACCAGAGCACCGACCATGCGTTGCTTGTACGCTTTATCCAGCAAAGCCATTTGCCGCTTCCTCCGTGGAGCGCCGGGCCAGCCATTCAAGGGCCTCGGCGACACAATAAAATGATCCGAACAACAGAATCTCGTCGTCGCTTGTGGCCACTGCACACTGCCCTTCAAGAGCGGCGGCGACACTACCGTATGACGTGACGGATGCGCCAAGGTTCTGCAATGCCGCGTGTAATTCATTCACCGGGCGAGCACGCGGCGAATCGAGCGGCGCCACAGCCCAGCGCTCGACACTAGCATTCAATTCGCCGACAACACCATCCAGATCCTTGTCCGCCAGCAAACCGAATACCGCCAGACGTTTGCCAACCGGAGGCCGCGAAGCCAGACGACGAGCCAGATACTCGGCCGCATGCGGATTGTGACCGACATCCAGCAACAGATTCAGGCGCTTGCCGTTCCACTCGAACGCGCGACGATCCAGACGCCCAACCACACGAGTCGCCTGCAAGGCCGTCGCGATCTGCGACGCATTCCACGGCAAACCAAGCAATAGATAAGCCTGCAACGCCAGCGCGGCGTTTTCCATCGGCAGATCGAGCAGTGGCAGATCGTGCAACTCGACAACACAGCCCTGCGCGTCAGTCCCGCGCCACTGCCAATGCTGATCAGTGATACCGAGGTCAAAATCGCGCCCACGCAGAAAGAACGGGCACACCAGTTCGCGGGCCTTGTCGAGCAACGGTTGCGGTGGATTCAGGTCGCCACACAAGGCAGGCTTGCCCTGGCGGAAGATGCCGGCCTTCTCAAAGGCCACAGACTCGCGTGTATCACCTAGGTAATCGGCGTGATCAACGCCAATGCTGGTCACCAGTGCGATATCGGCGTCCACCACATTGACCGTATCCAGACGCCCGCCCAGACCGACTTCAAGCACCACAGCGTCAAGCCCGGCCTGCTGAAACAGCCAGAACGCCGCGAGTGTGCCCATTTCGAAGTAAGTCAGGGAAGTGTCGCCGCGCCCAGCCTCCACGGCAGCAAAGGCCTCGCACAACTGCGAATCAGTGGCTTCAACGCCATTGAGTTGCACCCGCTCGTTATAACGCAGCAGGTGCGGAGAATTGTAGACACCAACACTCAGGCCCTGCGCCCGTAGCAAAGAAGCCACAAAAGCGCAGGTCGAACCCTTGCCGTTAGTGCCGGTAACCGTAATCACCCTAGTCGCCGGCTGGCCCAGCCCCATGCGGGACGCTACCTGTTGCGAACGCTCCAGCCCCATGTCGATGGCCGATGGATGCAACTGCTCAAGGTAGGCGAGCCACTCGCCAAGGGTGCGCTCGGTCATAGGTTGGCAGGCACCGGCGGAACCACGATTGGCTCGATTGGCGCTGCGACGAACACCGGCGTCGGCTTGCCGGTCATTTGTGCCAGCAGGTTACCCAGACGTGGGCGCAGTTCCTGACGGTGGATGATCATGTCGATCGCACCGTGCTCCAGCAAGAACTCGCTACGCTGGAAGCCTTCCGGCAGTTTTTCGCGCACGGTCTGCTCGATAACGCGCGGGCCGGCGAAACCGATCAGAGCTTTCGGCTCACCAACGATCACGTCGCCGAGCATGGCCAGACTGGCTGAAACGCCGCCGTAGACCGGATCGGTCAGCACGGAGATGAACGGGATGCCTTCTTCACGCAGACGCGCCAGCACAGCAGAAGTCTTGGCCATCTGCATCAAAGAGATCAGCGCCTCCTGCATACGCGCACCGCCGGAGGCGGCGAAGCAGATCATCGGGCAACGATTTTCCAGCGCGTAGTTGGCAGCACGCACGAAACGCTCACCGACGATGGCGCCCATGGAACCGCCCATGAAGCTGAATTCAAACGCCGAAACCACCACCGGCATACCCAGCAGGGTGCCGCTTACGGAGATCAGTGCGTCTTTTTCACCGGTCTGCTTCTGCGCACCGGTCAGGCGATCCTTGTACTTCTTGCCGTCGCGGAATTTCAGACGGTCAACCGGCTCCAGATCGGCGCCCAACTCATTGCGACCTTCAGCATCGAGAAAGATGTCGATGCGCGCCCGTGCGCCGATGCGCATGTGGTGGTTGCACTTGGGGCAAACGTCCAGGGTCTTTTCCAGCTCCGGACGGTACAGCACAGCCTCGCAGGACGGGCATTTGTGCCACAGACCTTCAGGCACCGAGCTCTTCTTGACCTCCGAGCGCATGATCGAAGGGATCAGTTTGTCTACTAACCAGTTGCTCATGCTTTCTTTCTCCAGTACCGGCGGCCCGAACGCTCTGGTTCGCAGCCCCGCGTATGCCCTTCAGCTAAATTCATGTGTGTGGCGATGATTGGTGGGGCGCCGGGCCAGCAATACTGACCTTCGTACAACCCAAAAACCCTCAGCCTCGCCTGCTTTGTGCAAGTGCATTGATGGACGGCGGCAGACTGCCAGCCGTCACATCAATATGGAGCTTTGCGTACCGCGTTGATGAACGCCCGAATCCTTGCATGATCCTTGATGCCTTTGCTCGCTTCTACCCCACCGCTGACGTCCACAGCGTAAGGCCGAACCCGTGCCACGGCGTCTGCAATGTTCTCGGGGGTCAACCCGCCCGCCAGAATCAGCGGCTTGCTCAAACCCTGAGGAATCAATGACCAGTCGAACGCCTCGCCGGTTCCGCCGGGCACTCCCTCGACATAGGTGTCGAGCAGTACGCCGCTGGCGGCAGGATAGGCGTTGCAGGCGGCAGCAATGTCGTCACCGGCCTTGACCCGTAATGCCTTGATGTAAGGACGATGCCAGCTTTCGCACTCATCCGCCGTTTCATCACCATGGAACTGCAACAGATCCAACGGCACGGCATCGAGGATTTCCCCCAGCTCGCAGCGACTGGCGTTGACGAACAGGCCCACAGTGGTCACAAACGGCGGCAATGCCTTGATGATCGCCCGCGCCTGCTGCACGGTCACCGCGCGCGGGCTCTTGGCGTAGAACACGAATCCGATCGCATCCGCCCCAGCCTCAACAGCGGCCAACGCGTCTTCTATGCGGGTAATCCCGCAAATCTTGCTGCGAACGGCTGACATGTCGATAAAAACTCCGAGGCAAATCCGGGAAAGTCCCGGATGGTAACAAAAGCGTTCGAGGGCGTCAGCCGTCAAGTTCCGAGAAACCCGTCAGGAAATGCGGCCCGACAAAACGCTCGGGCAACGGGAACTCATCGTGGTACTCGACCTGCACCAGATACAGACCATACGGATGCGCCGTCACGCCCCCCGAACGACGTTCGCGGCTTTCCAGCACTTCCTTCATCCATTCAACCGGGCGCTCGCCCGCGCCGATGGTCATCAGCACGCCAGCGATGTTGCGCACCATGTGGTGCAGGAAAGCATTGGCGCGGATATCGAGCACGATCATCTTGCCGTGACGGGTCACGCGCAGGTGATGCATCTTCTTGATTGGCGACTTGGCCTGGCACTGGCCTGCACGGAACGCGCTGAAATCATGGGTGCCGATCAAGTATTGCGCGGCCTCGGCCATGCGCTCGACATCCAGCGGACGGTGATTCCAGGTGATTTCTTCATTGAGATGCGCCGGACGGATCTGATCGTTGTAGATCACATAGCGATAACGCCGGGCAATGGCTTTGAACCGCGCATGAAAGTGCGCCGGCATCACCTTGGCCCAACTGACGCTGATGTCGTGGGGCAGATTGATGTTGGCGCCCATGACCCAGGCTTTCAGCGAGCGATCGACTTGAGTGTCGAAATGCACCACCTGCCCACAGGCATGTACGCCAGCGTCGGTACGCCCGGCGCATTGTAGCGAAACCGGCGAGTTGGCGACTTTCGACAAAGCTTTTTCGAGGGCTTCCTGCACCGTAGCCACACCGGTGGACTGACGCTGCCAGCCACTGTAGCGCGAGCCTTTGTATTCAACGCCCAACGCGATGCGGTAAAAGCCGTCGGGCGCCATTTCGGCGACCGGGTTATCTATGTTTGCCAAGGTGGGACAGCCTGCTGTTTTTGCAAAGGCGGGCATTATAAGGCTGTGAAGCGGGGATGCCAGTGAGTTCTCTGCCGACCGGCCCAGCCTCTTCGCGAGCAAGCCTGCACACGATTGAAATGCATTCCAACTGTGGCAGGCTTGCTTGCGAAGACGGCCGATCAAACACCACCGAATCCAACCCAAACAAAAACGGCAGCCTCAAAGGGCTGCCGCTTTGTTAACCGCTAATGGCTGAATCAAACCAGGTTCGACAGCATTTCCTTGGCTTCGCCGCGCTGCTTCTCGTCACCCTCGGTCAATACTTCATTGAGGATGTCGCGCGCACCGTCGCTGTCGCCCATGTCGATGTAAGCCTGTGCCAGATCGAGCTTGGTTGCTGCTTCGTCGGTGCCGGCGAGGAAGTCGAAATCGTCTTCGCCCAGATCCCCACCCAGCGCCGCGTCAGCTTCGGTGAACGTTGGCTCGGCAATGCTCTGCGAAAGACGATCCAGCTCGGCATTGACGTCATCGAGTTCAGCAGCGAACGCATCCGGTTCAGCGGCTGGATTGCTATCCATCTCGTCAGACAGTGACAGATCGAAATCGGCTGGCAGCTCCAGATCATCCTGCGGCACGTCAGCAACAACCGGCGGCTCGACCGGCGGCAGATCCTTCACGCCTTCATCAAGATCCAGCAGGAAGTCGTCATCGGCCAATGCGGCCGTGGACGGGGCTGGCTCGGCACCAAGATCCAGATCCAGATCGAAATCCGACAGGTCATCCAGGTTCTCTTTGATTTCGGTCTGCTGTTGCAGCACCGACTCAAAACTCAGGTCGTCGTCTGACGGGAACTCGTCGAGCTCAACGGGCGCTTGCGGCTCAATGACGGGCGCAGGCTCCACCGGGGTAATGTTGTCGAGGTCATCCAGACTCAGATCAAACGTGCTGTCCAGATCATCTTCCACAGGTGCCGGCGCAGGCTCTTGCGGCTCATCCAGCAGCAAGTCTTTGACGTATTGCGCATCCAGTTCGGCGGCGACAGCGGCAGCCGCCAGACCGGCCGTAGCCGCTACCGCCATGGCCGGGAAGCGGCTTTTCAGCTCTTCAACCTTGGCGAAGTTGTCGCCATTGGCCACCAATTGACGCTCCTGACCCACGAACGCATCGCGGTCGCCCTGCTGACCGTAGACTTCCATCAACTTCAGACGCAGGTCACTGCGCTGCGGCTCGAGGCTGACGCCCTCTTCCAGCAATGCAGCAGCCTGGTTCAGGCGACCGGCACTGATGTGCGACTGAGCCTTGTCCAGCACATCGTCGGAACGCTCGGCTGCCGGCGCAACCAGTGGCGCGGCGATAGGTTCGGCCATCACGATAGGCGCCACTACTGGCGCTGGAGTTGGCGCTGGAGCCGGTGTATTGAGTTTGACGCTCGCGGCAGGCACTTCCAGACCTTCGAAGCTGCTTTCCGGCAGATCCTGCTCGGCGGAGAAGTCTTGCTCATCGGCCAGAGCACGGGCCATGCGCACATGTTTATCGGCTTCTTGCTGGGCTTTGCGGCGACGGGCCAACAGCAGCAGCAAGAGCAGTAGAACGACGGCACCTCCACCGACCAGGCCCAGCAGGACCGGATTGGTCAGCAGTTCGTTGAATGTCTTCTCGTCATCGACAGCCGGCTTCGGCTCGACAACCGGAGTCTCTGCCGGCATATCAACCGGCGGCGCAATAGCCGATTCCGGGGTCGGAGAGGCCGATGCAGCTTCTGCTGGCGTGGCCGCAGGCGTAGCAGCCAACTCGGCGGTGATGGCCGGAACCGGTACAACAGCAGGATTCACGGCTGGCGCAGCGCCAGGTCCTTCGGCCTGCATTTTTGCCAGTTGATTGTTCTTGAGCTCGATCAAGCGTTGCAGCTTGTCCAGTTGGCTTTGCAGATCAGCCATGCGGCTTTTCAGTTCCTCATTGTCACGACGAGTCGTGTCGAGGCTTTCCTGAGTGACCGCGAGCTTATTGCTCAAGGCCTTGGCATCGCCTGCCGGGCCTTTACCGCGCGCCTTCGCGCTTTCGGCTGAAACAAGGCTCAGTTTGTCTTCGGCATTCGGCGCAGCACCGGTATTGGCGCGACCACGTTTGGTCGCATCAAGCTGTTGCTGACCCGTGCCAGGCTTGGCCACATAGCGACGCCCCTGACGCCAGGCTTCGTTCTGCGCTGCAACTTCAGCGATGGCCTTGGACTGCGGCAGCGCAGTGCTTTGCACCGAGTCCGGCAAGCGCAGCACCTGACCGGTTTTCAGCAGGTTGATGTTGCCGCCAATGAACGCGTCCGGGTTAAGCGCCTGAATCGCCAGCATGGTCTGCTGCACCGAACCACCGCTGCGCGCCTTCGCCGCGATTTCCCACAGGGTATCGCGTGGCGTAGTGGTGTACTGGGCTGGATGCGTTGCGCCAGTGGTCGGCGCGGTGATGGTTTGCGACGGCGCCGGTTGCGCGGCGGCATCAGCGGTCTGCGGCGAGAACTTCGACGGATCGAGCAGCACGCTGTAATCACGCAGCAGGCGGCCATTGGGCCACATCACCTGCACGAGGAATTTGACCATCGGCTCCGACAACGGCTTGCTCGACGTCACACGCAGTACGCTTTTACCGCTGGCGTTGAGTACCGGGGTAAAGATCAGATCGTTTAGAAAGGCCTGACGATCGACGCCGGCCTTGGCGAAATCTTCAGGGGAAGCCAGGCTCGGTACCACTTCGGCAGCGGTGAGGTCCTTGACGTCGAGCAACTCGATCTCGGCCTCCAGCGGCTGGTTCAGGGTCGACTTCAGGGTCAGCTCCCCGAGCCCGAGGGCATGCGCCATACCGGAGGACAGCGCCGAGGCGGCCGCTATTGCTAACACCAGTTTGCGAACTTGAACCATAGCCTCATCCTTTGTTTGAACGTTCCTCGGCCAGCGAGAAGATGTTGATTGCCGCTGCCGTAAGGCATTGCGCGCGACGACGACAGATGCCGCGCGCGATCATTTCATTGATGCCCCGGAAGGTCCCGGAGGGTGACACGTCGTCAAGCGCTTCGGGCAAGCATAGCGCTCACCTAGAATCGGTCGACAAATTGTTGCCAAGTATCTTTTACAGCAGGTCTTTTATCAACAATTCAGCCACCTGCACAGCGTTAAGGGCTGCACCTTTGCGTACGTTATCTGACGTCAGCCACAGATTAAGTTCCGCCGGGTCGTCGACACCACTGCGCACGCGACCGACATAGACAACGTCCTGCCCTACCGCGTCACCGACTGCTGTCGGGTAATCACCGGCTTCAACCAGCTCGATTCCCGGCGCATCTTCGAGTGCAGCGTTGATTTTTTCCAGGTCGACAGCCTTTGCTGACTGCAAGGTCACGCTAAGGCTATCGCCAAAAAACACCGGGGCTTGAACGCAAGTTGCGGAAATCTTTAATAAAGGCTGGGCCAGCACCTGACGCAACTCGCGCACCAGACGTTTTTCCAGCAGCGTATGGCCCGCTGCGTCAGGTGTGCCGACCTGAGCCAGTAGGTTGAACGCCATCTGCCGGTCAAAGAATGTGGGCTCAAGCGGACGCATGTTCAGCAGTTCGGCAGTCTGTCGCGCCAACTCGCTGACCGCTTCGCGCCCCTGGGCGGAAACGGCCAGATTGGCAGTGACATTCACGTATTGCAGGTCGATCAGATCACGCAGCGGCGCCAGCACCACGGCGAGCGTGGTAGCCGACGGACTCGGGCTGCTGACCTGAAACGGCGCTTTCAAACCGGTAAGCACATCGGCGTTGGCTTCAGGCACCACTTGCGGCGCTTGATCGGCCGACAAGGCGCCGGACAGGTCGATCAGCGAGCAACCGGCGGCATGGGCGCGAGCAGCGTAGCTCAGGGTGATGGCCGGGCCGGCGGCGAAGAACACCAGTTTGACCTTGCTGAAATCGAACTCATCGACTTCGCGCACGCGCACATTCTTGTTACGGAACAGCACAGAGCTGCCGGCAGACTCGCTGCTGGCGAGCAGGTGCAGGTTGCCGACCGGGAAGTCGCGCTCTTCGAGAATCTGTACGAGGGTTTCGCCGACAGTACCGGTGGCGCCGATCACGGCAATATCTAGGGTCTGGGTCATGGTGCGGCCTCTGGCGAAACGGGGGGAGCGGCACTTTACCGGGTGACCGCCATGCAGGCAATTTCTGCAGGATTTGTAGTGGCCGTTCGGACGCCTTCGCGAGCAAGCCCGCCCCACACGTGAGATGCATTCCCATGTGGGAGCGGGCTTGCTCGCGAAGAGGCCGGCACAGTCACCCGAAAAACTTCAGGCATAAAAAAACCCGCACCTCCCACAAGGCACGGGTTCTTTCACAGTCTCAAGCGATCAACGCTCCAGCAGGATCCGCAACATGCGACGCAGCGGTTCAGCCGCGCCCCATAGCAGTTGGTCGCCGACGGTGAAGGCGCCGAGGAACTGCGAACCCATGTTCAGTTTGCGCAGACGACCGACCGGAACATTCAGGGTGCCAGTGACCTTGGTCGGGCTCAGCTCCTGCATGCTGATTTCGCGCTGGTTTGGTACCAGTTTGACCCAAGGGTTGTGCTGGCTGATCAGCCCTTCGATGTCGGCGATCGGCACGTCTTTGTTCAGCTTGATGGTCAGCGCCTGGCTGTGGCAACGCATGGCGCCGATGCGCACGCAGATGCCGTCGACCGGGATCGGGCTCTTGAAGCGACCGAGAATTTTGTTGGTTTCGGCCTGGGCCTTCCACTCTTCGCGGCTCTGACCGTTCGGCAGTTCCTTGTCGATCCACGGGATCAGGCTGCCGGCCAGCGGTACGCCGAAGTTCTCGGTCGGGTACGCGTCGCTGCGCATGGCTTCGGCGACACGACGGTCGATGTCGAGGATCGCGCTGGCCGGATCGGCCAGTTGATCGGCAACGGCAGCGTGGGTCGCGCCCATCTGCTTGATCAGCTCACGCATGTTCTGCGCGCCGGCACCGGAAGCGGCCTGATAGGTCATGGCGCTCATCCACTCGACCAGACCTGCCTCAAACAGGCCGCCCAGGCCCATGAGCATCAGGCTGACGGTGCAGTTGCCGCCGATGTAGTTCTTGGTGCCCGCATCCAGTTGCTGGTCGATGACCTTGCGGTTGACCGGATCGAGAATGATGACCGCGTCATCGTTCATACGCAGGCTGGAAGCCGCGTCGATCCAGTAGCCCTGCCAACCGGCTTCGCGCAGCTTCGGGAACACTTCGCTGGTGTAGTCGCCGCCCTGGCAGGTCAGAATCACGTCGAGGGTCTTCAGCTCATCAATGCTGTAAGCGTCCTTGAGCGGAGCAATGTCCTTGCCCACAGACGGGCCTTGGCCACCGACATTGGACGTGGTGAAAAACACCGGCTCGATTAGATCGAAATCCTGCTCTTCCAGCATCCGCTGCATGAGCACGTAACCGACCATCCCGCGCCAACCGATCAGACCTACACGTTTCATCGCAACTACACCTTTTTGAAAAGTGGGCCGCTGCTTTGTATTGAATTTCGCAGCGGGCCGGAGAGATTACAGATTCCGCAGCGCGGCGACTACTGCGTCACCCATTTCCTGCGTACCGACTTTGGTGCAACCGGCCGAATAAATGTCGCCGGTGCGCAACCCTTGATCGAGCACGACGCTGACGGCGTTTTCGATGGCATCGGCCGCATCATGCAGATTGAAGCTGTAACGCAGCATCATCGACACCGACAGAATGGTCGCCAACGGGTTGGCGATGCCTTTGCCTGCGATGTCCGGGGCCGAACCGTGGCAAGGCTCGTACATGCCCTTGTTGTTGGAGTCCAGCGAGGCCGACGGCAACATGCCGATAGAGCCGGTGAGCATCGACGCCTCGTCGGACAGGATGTCGCCGAACAGGTTGTCGGTGACAATCACGTCGAACTGCTTCGGCGCACGCACCAATTGCATGGCGGCGTTGTCGACGTACATGTGGCTCAGTTCGACTTCCGGGTAATCCTTGGCCACCTGCTCGACCACTTCACGCCACAGTTGGCTGGACGCCAGCACGTTGGCCTTGTCCACCGAGCACAGCTTCTTGCCGCGCACCATGGCCATGTCGAAACCGACGCGGGCGATGCGGCGGATTTCGCTTTCGCTGTACGGCAGAGTGTCGTAGGCCTGACGCTCGCCGTTTTCCAGCGTGCGGGTGCCACGAGGCGCGCCAAAGTAGATGCCGCCAGTCAACTCACGGACGATCAGGATGTCCAGACCGGCAACGATTTCCGGCTTCAGGCTCGACGCGTCGGCCAACTGCGGATAGAGGATCGCCGGACGCAGGTTGCCGAACAGGCCCAGTTGCGCACGGATTTTCAGCAGACCGCGCTCAGGACGGATGTCACGCTCAATGGTGTCCCATTTCGGGCCACCGACGGCGCCCAGCAGCACGGCGTCGGCGGCACGGGCGCGGTCGAGGGTTTCGTCGGCCAGCGGCACGCCGTGTTTGTCGATGGCGGCGCCACCGATCACGTCATGGCTCAGCTCGAAGCCCAGGTTGTACTTTTCGTTGGCCAACTCCAGCACCTTGACCGCTTCGGCCATGATTTCCGGACCAATACCATCACCTGGGAGAATCAGAATCTGCTTGCTCATGCTTTCCTCATGTCTTCAGTCGGTGCGCCGTTTACTGGCACTCCCGGAAAAATTCTTATTTCTCGGCCATCAGCACGATGACATCTGTGCTGAACGAACCATCGGCCGCAATCTCGAAATATTCGCGCACTTCGTTGCCCATCGACTGCTGCAACTGGCGGATCGCTGCGCGCATCACTTCAGGTGTGCGCATGCGCTCAACCCAACTGCTGTACTCCAGCCGCAGACGCTGCCGCGTGGTGCTGCGGGTATGCAGCCCGGCTTCGCTGACCTGTCGCAACCACTCGCCGGCGGAATAATCGCGGACATGACTGGTGTCGCGCAGCACTTCGACGCTTTGCAGGTAAGTGTCGAACAGCGGACTGCCCGGTGACAACACATCGACAAAGGCCGCCACGCCACCCGGCTTCAGCACCCGGCGCACTTCGCGCAAGGCCGCGCCAAGATCGCTCCAGTGATGCGCCGAATAACGGCTGAACACGAAGTCGAACTCGCCATCGGCAAACGGCAGCCGCTCAGCGGCGCCGTTGACCGTGGCAATGTTGCTCAGGCCGCGATCAACGGCAGCGGCCGCGACCACATCGAGCATTTGCTGCGACAGATCGTAAGCGACCACGTCCTTGACCAGCGATGCGACGTGAAAACTCACATGACCGGCACCACAACCCAAGTCCAGCACCCGCGCCCCGCCCTCCCCGACCAGTTCAGCCTGTAGCAGTGCAAACTCAGTGCCTTGCGCGTGAACGGCGCTACTCAGGTAGGCGGCGGCCTGTTCACCGAATTGCTTTTGAACGACCTGAGTGTGCTGGGCGGTGCTGGTCATGGGGACTTCCTTTTGGTTTTAGCCTTGTATTGCCTGGACTGCCGCCTTCGGGAGCAAGCCCCCTCCCACCCTGGATTTGTGGCCTGTACAACAACCCTGTGGGAGGGGGCTTGCTCCCGAAGAGGCCGGCCCTGACTGCATCAATCTCGAATCAATCACGCGTCGCGGAACAACCAAGGCTGGCTAACCCGATGCTTGGCCTCAAACGTCGCAATCGCATCACCGTCCTGCAAGGTCAAACCGATATCGTCCAGACCGTTCAACAGGCAATGCTTGCGGAACGCATCGATCTCAAAGCTATACACCTTGCCATCCGGACGGGTCACGGTCTGCGCGTGCAGATCGACCTGCAATTGATAGCCCGGCTCGGCCTCGACCTGTTTGAACAGTTCGTCGACTTCAGCGTCGCTCAAGATGATCGGCAGCAAGCCGTTCTTGAAGCTGTTGTTGAAGAAGATGTCGGCGTAACTCGGCGCGATGATGCTGCGAAAACCGTATTCTTCCAGCGCCCACGGCGCGTGCTCACGGCTGGAACCGCAACCGAAGTTCTCGCGGGCCAGCAATACACTGGCGCCTTGATAACGCTCGGCGTTGAGAACGAAGTCCTTGTTCAGAGGGCGCTTGGAGTTGTCCTGATACGGCTGCCCCACATCCAGGTAACGCCACTCGTCGAACAGGTTAGGGCCGAAACCGGTGCGTTTGATCGATTTCAAGAACTGCTTCGGAATGATCTGATCGGTGTCGACGTTGGCACGATCCAAGGGCGCGACAAGACCTGTGTGCTGGGTGAAAGCTTTCATGCTGCGCTCCTTAAATCAATTCACGAACGTCGATGAAACGACCGTTCACCGCTGCCGCAGCAGCCATGGCCGGGCTGACGAGGTGGGTACGGCCACCGGCGCCTTGACGGCCTTCGAAGTTACGGTTGGACGTCGAGGCGCAATGTTCGCCGGACTCCAAACGATCCGGGTTCATTGCCAGGCACATCGAGCAACCCGGCTCACGCCATTCAAAACCGGCTTCGAGGAAAATCTTGTCCAGACCTTCGGATTCAGCCTGCGCTTTCACCAGACCCGAACCCGGCACCACGATCGCTTGCTTGATGGTCGAAGCGACTTTACGGCCCTTGGCGATCACGGCCGCCGCGCGCAAGTCTTCAATCCGCGAGTTGGTGCAGGAACCAATGAACACGCGATCGAGCTGAATGTCAGTAATCGCCTGATTGGCAGTCAACCCCATGTATTTCAAGGCCCGGACAATCGAGTCGCGTTTGACCAGATCCATTTCTTTGGCCGGGTCAGGCACGTTCTGATCAACGGCCAGGACCATTTCCGGCGAAGTTCCCCAACTGACTTGCGGCTTGATCTGCGTAGCGTCGAGTTCAACCACGGTGTCGAACTTGGCGTCGGCGTCGGAAACCAGCTCTTTCCAGGCTTCAACCGCCATGTCCCACTGCGCGCCTTTGGGTGCGAATGGGCGACCTTTGACGTAGTCGACCGTCTTTTGATCCGCCGCCACCAGACCCACGCGGGCGCCGGCCTCGATGGACATGTTGCAGATGGTCATGCGGCCTTCGACGGACAAGTCGCGGATCGCGCTGCCGGCAAATTCGATGGCATGGCCGTTACCGCCGGCGGTGCCGATCTTGCCGATCACGGCAAGGACGATGTCCTTGGCGGTCACGCCGAACGGCAATTGGCCTTCGACGCGCACCAGCATGTTTTTCATTTTCTTGGCGACCAGGCACTGGGTGGCGAGCACGTGCTCGACCTCGGAAGTGCCGATACCGTGAGCCAATGCGCCGAATGCGCCGTGGGTCGAGGTATGTGAGTCACCGCACACAACCGTCATGCCCGGCAAGGTCGCGCCCTGCTCCGGGCTGATCACATGGACGATGCCTTGGCGGACGTCATTCATCTTGAACTCGACGATGCCGTACTCATCACAGTTGTCATCGAGGGTCTGAACCTGCAAACGCGAGACCTGGTCGGCGATGGCTTCAATGCCGCCCTTGCGCTCCGGAGTCGTCGGTACGTTGTGGTCCGGGGTCGCGATGTTGGCATCGATACGCCACGGCTTGCGCCCGGCCAGACGCAGGCCTTCGAAGGCTTGCGGCGAAGTCACTTCGTGAATGATGTGACGATCGATGTAGATCAGCGCCGAGCCATCGTCGCGCTGCTTGACCAAATGCGAATCCCAGAGCTTGTCGTA
>NZ_JBIUWM010000089.1:0-12667 GCF_044743445.1 Pseudomonas sp. NPDC087615
CGGGCGCGGATGATTTATTTTACGAACTATGTGATTTAAAAAACCCCGTTTGAATTTTGGGTGCGGCCCCGTTATCCGGGGTTATCTAAATCTATCTCGAAGCACACAAAAGTGCAAGCGTGGATTTTTCCAGCACTTCGTTCGTAAAAGAAGTCAGCCGCGCCCGTACTTTCGGTTTCATGAGTGACATCGAGTACCTGCGCAAGCACAACCTCGCACTTGGCGGCAGCGTTGAAAACGCAATCGTGGTCGATGCCGATGGCGTACTGAACGAAGACGGCCTTCGCTATGAAGACGAATTCGTGAAGCACAAGATCCTCGATGCCATTGGCGATCTGTACCTGCTGGGCAATAGCCTGATTGGTGAGTTCAAAGGCTTCAAGTCCGGTCATGCACTGAACAACCAGTTGCTGCGCAAGTTGATTGAGCAGACAGATGCTTGGGAAGTGGTGACGTTCGAAGACGCCAGCACCGCACCAATCTCTTACATGCGCCCTGTTGCGGCGGTGTAAGTAAAAAACCTCTCTAGTTTTTTGAAGGCCACCTTTGGGTGGCCTTTTTTTATTGTTTGAAACAGAACTCAGCCCGCCAGCACTCGGTTGCGCCCACCTTCCTTGGCCTGATACAACGCCTTGTCCGCCGCAAACAGCAACTGCTCCAGCGTCATCTCGCTCGCCGCCGTCCAGGTGCTGATACCGATACTCACCGTCATCGGCACCTGTGCCCCGTCGACCAGCGGCAATTGTTCCACCGCCTCACGAATATGTTCGGCAATCTGCTGCGCTCCATGACTGTCGGTCTCGGCAAGAATCACCGAAAACTCCTCGCCGCCATAACGCGCCACCAAGTCTGCCGGCCGCCGCACGTTCGCCGCGATGACTTTGGCCAGCTCGCGCAATGCCTGGTCACCCGCCTGGTGCCCATGCCGGTCGTTAAAGGCCTTGAAGTGATCGGCATCGATCATCATCACCGACAGTGGCTTAGCCGCACGCTGGGCGCGGAACCACTCGTGGCGCAGCGTTTGATCGAGCATCCGCCGATTGGCCAAACCGGTCAGTGCGTCCGTAGCAGCCAGTTGCGCCAAATCCCGTTCGGCCCGTTGACGCAAGCGCAGTTCGCGGGCGAGCAGCCAGGTCAGCCATAGCACCCCCAGACACAACACTCCCGTGGCGCCGCTGATCAGCATCGCCGTACGCCGCCAAGTGGCGAAGACTTCATCGCCGGACAGCGCAACGATCACCACCAGGGGCAAATTGCCGACCCGCGAGTAAGTGTAGAGCCGCTGCTGTTGATCCATGCTCGATGTGCTGCTGAAACTCCCATTGCCGTCCCTGTCGAGCAGTATCCGCAGCACGTTGGGCCGGTTGCCGAAGCTTTTGCCGATGGAGTCGCTTTGCAGGTGAGGTTTCTGCGCCAGCAACACGCCATCGTTATTGATGATGTTGAGTGTGCTGTCGTTGCCGATATTCAGGCTGTTGAACAACTGGTCGAAGTAATCGAGCTTCATCGACGCCACGGCCACGCCGACGAACTCACCGGTGTCCGAAGACACCCGCCGACTGAAGCTGATCCGCCATTGGTTGGCCTCATCGCAATCACAACGGGTCTTGAACGGGCGGCTGACAAACATGCCGACGTCGCGGTCGAACGCATGGGCCAGGAAGTAATCACGGTCGGCGAAATTGCCGGGTTTAGGTTCGACTCTTGAAGAGTCGGCGATCACATCGCCGTGTTTGTCGAGCAACAGAATGTCGCCCTTGAAGCGCGCTGTGGTTGAGCGGTCGAACAGTGCCAGATGGCGGATTTGCGGCGAGACCGCTTGCAAGTCGTCGCGCTGTGCAGCGGCAATCAGACCTTGCAGCGTCAGGTCGTACAGCTCGACGGTACGCAGCACGTCGGCGTCGATCAACTGGGCAATGGTCGTGGCACTGCGGGTGGCCGTTTCCTGAGCGTTGGCGTGCTCACGGATCAGTAGAAAAGTGACGATGCACAAAATCGCGAGCACGGTCAGCGAACTGCCGCAGATCAGCAGCAGCTCGGGGCGTCCGGTCTTGCCCGCAACAGGTGGGGTAAGGCTCGCGATCATGATGGGCTTTCGATTGAGAGGTCTTTTCAGCGTAGCGCCGATCCTAGAAGACGTTGATCGGGTAGTCGAGGATTACGCGGTATTCATCTGTGTCTGTATCTATCGCGCCGTAACCGTTGCTGCCACGGTTGGTTGCCCATTGCAGACGCACGGCCAGATCTTTGGCCTGACCGCTTTGCACCACGTACTTGAGATCGATGTCACGTTCCCAGTGCTTGGCGTTTCGCCCTTCGGCGCTGTACCAATTGGAGTAACCCTGACTGTCCGGGTCAACTTTGCTCAGATCAAGCGTTCCGCGCGAGTAGGACACCGCTGAAGTCAGGCCCGGCACGCCGACACCTTCGAAGTCATAGGCGTACTTGAGCTTCCACGAGCGCTCATTCGGGCCGTTGAAGTCCGAGTATTGCTGCGAGTTGTCCAGGTAAACGCTGTCGCCCTGGCTGATGTAATCGAACGGCGTGTTGCCGTTGACCCGCTGATACGCGGCGGTGACGCTGTGGCTGCCGACACCGACCGTGAAGTGCAAGCTGTAGGTGTTGTTGTCGATGTTGCCCAGCAGCGCATCGCCCGTGTCTTGGGTGTGATAGAAGTGCAGGCCCGGATTGAGGCTGATCACATCGTTCAATTGCCAGGTGTAGTCGAGGTCGTAGTAGTACTGGTTCCAGATGTCTTTGAGTTCGGAGGCGTAAAGGCTGCTGGTCAGGCCCTCGACACCGCTCCAGGCCACGCCCGCCCAGTTCAGGTGACGGCTGTCATCGCCATCGGCCAGGACGCCATAGGAGGTGCCGATGCGTGTGTGGCCGCTCTGGTTGTAAGGCTTGGTGAAACTGGCCTGACCGCCTTCGATCAACCAGCCGTCGAAGCGGTGGTTGGTCAGGCTGACGCCACGGAACGTTTGCGGCAGCATACGGCTGTCACCGCCAGCAATCACCGGGTTGGTGAGGAACAGATCACCGGCCTTCAGCTCGGTATCGAACGCGCGCATTTTCAGGGTGCCGCCGGCCGTCGAGAACGCGCCCGGCGCTTTGCCGTGGCCATCGCTGATCGGCAGGATGCTGGAGCCATCCGTACCGCCACCGCCGTCGAGTTTCAGCCCAAGCATGGCGTGTGCATCAACGCCAAAGCCGACCGTGCCTTCGGTATAGCCGGACTGAAAGATGCCGAGAAAGCCCTGGCCCCACTCGATGTTGTCGTCTGTGCGCTGGAGACGATTGCGATTGATGTAGTAATTGCGGGCGTTGAGATTGAGGCTCGAGCCCTCGACGAAACCTTCTTTGGCCGGCTCATCGGCGTGGGCGGAGGATGCCATCGTTGCGGCAACTGCAATGAACAACGGAGTAAAACGGACTGGGCAACGCACGTAAAGGGGAGCTCCTTGGGGTCGATTGGCACTTCAATGTATCGAGGTGCTCAAAGTTTCTTATTGGGGAAGACGCACCAAACGGCTTTCAGACCACAACGAAAAAAGGCCGCTGAAAGGCAGCGGCCTGCAATGACGACGGTTGAACGGGAAGAGCCAAACAACCGCGTCGAGGGAAGCGGAACAGGACGTGACTCAGCTGTCTTTCTCTGGCGATTGAGTCTCGCCGGCGGCGGCCTGTGGGGCTTGCGTGGCGTCTTTGGCCTTGGCCACCATTTCAGCCTGGTGCTGATCGTACGCTTGGGCTCGTGCAATTTTTTGCGCAACGAACGCTTGGGATTCTTCAGCCATCGCCATCGGCGACAGGATCAATGAGGACAAAACGAAAGCGCTGGCAATACCCATACTGTTGGACATTCTGAAAACCTTCTTGCTTGGCAAGTGCTGTTTGGTGCGGGCAACGATAAGGTTGCTTTGCGCCTGGAAACAGCGTGATTTTCATAAATGACTGTTACAGCAACAGCAAATATCGGCGGGCTCTGGTGTATTGATCTTCCGGTCTATGGGAGACAGCGCTGAGAGCCGACCCGCCACTGCGCTCCTAAAGATCCGCTCTCGCCAGCGGATACACGTTATATAGCCCAAGCATTTACGGCGTGGGTCTCTACGGGAGTGTCCTGTCATGAAACTCAGAACCGTCATTTCGAGTGTGTTTGTTTTGCTTCCGCTCACGGTCTCTGCTGCCCCTCAAGCCACTACCGGGGAGATCCGTTTCACCGGTCAAATCGTCGATTCCGGCTGTGAAGTCGGGCGAGCGGGGGCATTGGCTTTCAGTGAATCCCGCCAGGTCGAGCTCAAGCCCGGCATGCGCTTCGATGTCGATACCTACCGCAACGCGTGCAGCCATGAGACGTTGCCGTTTGCCATGACCTATGAGTCGCTGAAGACCTCGGCCGACAAAGGCATTGTGACCATCACTTACCTGTAAACCGTTCGGCGTGCGACGCAAATCTTCAGGTGCTGACCCACGACGCGCAGGTATACTGCGCGCCTTTGTGGCTCACTGATCGGGCCCGATTTTTTGCTTTGCGGAGCTTTTATGACTTCCCCGACCCTACCGCCGGTTGACGACGCCGTGAGCGATGTCCCGGCTGAACTGGCCGACGCCAACGAAACCAAAGCCGAGATCCCGGCTTTTAAATTCCCGTTCAAACCGGGCGAGTTGGCGGCTGCCAAAGACTCGAACCAGCCGTGGTACAAGAACGGCGCCAAGAATGGCCACACCAAGACCCCGGGCATGGCGCCGCCGGGCACCCGTCGTTCGATGGGCAAGCGCTGAGTTTCATTCCCCTCTCAGGCCTGACTGTGATGTTCGATCACGGTCAGGTCATCAGCCTCAGCGAAAATGCTGGATCATGCCGCCCGTAGCGAGATGAACGCATACGTCTGCGCCGGCTCAGTCACCACCTGCCCCCCGGCCGCCAGCACTTGCCCGGCAATGTCATCCCCGGACACATGAAACAGCCATTCACTCTGGGCTTCGCTCGGCGGTTGCGCGCTCACTTGGTCTATCACGGTGGCGAACGCCGCCATATTCGGCAAATACGCCGTAAACCCGTCGCCCTTGAGCGCCGTGGTGCGAATGCCGAGCCTGGCGCAAATCGCCTCTTTGATCTGGATGTCATCGCGATCCGCCTGACGCGAACGCTGTATCAGCCCCACCAGTTCCCGATCAACCAGTTCACCGCCGACGATCATTGGCGTGCCCTGTTCCCAAGACTGCGGCGGGCAATCCTTGGCGGCAGGATTGAGCGGAATATGCGGGTTGATTTCCGCTGGATAAATCCGGCACACCAAGGGTCGACGTTCATAAATCCGACACCGCTTGTCTTCGTCAAGATTCCGGCAGGGGCCGACATTGTACGCGGCAAAGGTGATGGCTACGTGGGCATCGGCTCTACCGCTGCGCACCACTACCGAACGCCGTTCGGCGTGCTCGCGCTGCTGCGCCGGTAAGCCCAGGCCGTTGCCGAGGAATGCTTCGACCAGCACGATCACCTGGCCGCCATCCGCTGCCCACATGCGGGCCTCGGCGAGGGTCAGGGGGACATGGTGGTCAGTGCAGCATTTGCCGCAACCTACGCAGGAAAACGTCGTATTCATTGAACGATCAATCTTCAATCAGGGTGTGAAACGGCGACGTAAAGTCGCCGTGCAGGCTCCGACCGAAGCAAGTTGTGCGCCATTCACTGGCCTTTGGCGGTAGGGCGGATCGAGTCCCATTCGGTGACGAAGGCGCTTTTTGACTTTTTGTTGAACAGGCACAGCTCGGTGCCTTGTTGGCCCTTCATGTGTTTTTGCGGGTATTGGCCTTGCAGCAGAACGGCGGTGTAACCAACGCGGCGATCGAATTGCGCGGGGTTGCCAACCGGTTTGACGTTTTTCAGGCCACTGGCCTTGGTGCAACTGGCGAGTACGCTTTTGTCGTAGGCCGCCCAGGCTTCGGGGCTGGAGGCGTGGACCTGGGAGGTGAGCGCGGTGAGACAGAGCAGGCTTAAGGTGAGGGTTTTCATGGTGGGGCATCCTTGTTATGGCCAAGGTTAGAGTATGCCTGAGGATCAGAGGCTGTCTGTGCCGACGTCGTCGCGGGTAAGCGGTGGATCAGTGCGGGACGATTTCCCGGCGAACCACATACATTCCGGCACTTTCATACAACCGCTGCGCCCGAACGTTATCTTCCAGCACCTTCAAATCGACGAACCCCTCGCGCCGTTGCTGAAACACCTTGAATGCATTGAGCAGCAACGCCCGACCGAGACCTCGGCCTCGAGCACGCGGATGTACCACCAGATTCTTGATGTAGGCACTGGTCCAGCATTGCGCTACACCGACGACGCCCTCGGCATCGTGGGCAATGAAACACAGGGTCGGATCGTATTCAGGATCGGTTTCAAACCGTTGCTGCCATTGCTCCAGCGCTGGCACCCGGCCGCCACCCTCGCGATAGCCCAGTTGCATCAGGTGATGTACGGCCGGGGCCAGTTCGGCGTGGTATAGGCGGATTTCCATGCCTTGCGGCCAGACAATCGGCGGCACGTCGGCACGCAGATCGTGGCGCATCAGCAAGCAGTGCGTCTGACCCAAGGCTTAGTGTCCGCTGGCGGCGACGTGTTTGGCCGCTTCGATCAGGCGTTGGGTCAGCTCCGGCGAGGAGAACTTGGTCAGCACCGCGTTGGCTCCGGCGAGGCGGGCTTTTTCGCTGTTCATCGCGCTGTCGAGCGAGGTGTGCAGCAGCACGTAGAGGTGAGCGAAGTCCGGGGTCTCGCGCAGGGTCCGGGTGAAGGCGTAGCCGTCCATCTCGGACATTTCGATGTCCGAGACGATCAGGTTGATCTGCCGCGCCGTGCCCTGCAGGTCGAGCAGGCAATCGATGGCTTCCTTGGCGCTGCGCGCGGTGTGGCATTGCAGGCCGAGGTTACGCAGGGTGTGCACCGATTGCTGCAGCGCTACCTGGCTGTCGTCGACCACCAGAATCCGGGCGTTGCCGAGGACTTCTGCGTCTTCCATGGTCAGGTCGGTGGGGGCCATTTCAATCTGCGCCGGGGCGATGCTGTGGATAACTTTTTCGATGTCCAGCACTTGCACCAGCGTGCCTTCAACTGAGGTCACGCCGGTAATGTAGGCGCGCACACCGCCGGAGCCGAACGGCGGCGGTTTGATGTCGGTGGTCAGGCAATGGATGATTTTGCTCACGGCCTGTACATGCAGGCCTTGTTTCGAGCGACTGACGTCAGTGACGATCAGGCAGCCGCCGTTCGGGTCTTCCAGCGGTCGCTCGCCGATGGCGCGGCTCAGGTCGATCACCGACAGCGAGGCGCCGCGCAGGGTGGCGATGCCTTTGACGTGCGGGTGCGACTCCGGCAGCTTGGTCAGCGGTGGGCAGGGGATGATTTCACTGACTTTCAGCAGGTTGATCGCCATCAGCTTGCCGCTGCGCAAGGTAAACAGCAGAAGCGAAAGTGAATCTGCGCGGGCTTTGTTGGAGGACATAAAAACCTTCTGTGGAAAAAGGTGATGGGCGAGGGTGGTATCGCCAAAAACTATTGATGCCGGGTTATCGGCGTTTAAAGGATGGGCTTTAGGTCAGTTGTCAGGTGAGGGGGCTTCCCAGCTTTTCAGTTTTTCATGCCGAGGCGCTTGGCCATCCGCCCCAGATTTGCCCGATCCAACCCTAACTCGCGCGCCGCACTTGCCCAGTTATCCTGATTGCGCGCCAGCGCCGCACTGATCAACTGGCGCTGATACGCCTCGGTCGCGGCGCGCAAGTCCCCACTGATGAGCGAAACAGGCGCCACAACAGCGGCCGCCGGCTCAGGCGAGTTATCCACAACCTCATGCGGTAAATCCAGGTCCGCCGCACTCAGGCTGAGTATTTTCGGCCTTACTTTGCTGTTGCCCAGCGCTTTGAGGGCACTGCGACCGATCAAGTGTTCGAGCTCTCGCACGTTACCTGGCCAAGTGTAGGCCAGCAGCGCTTCCTGGGCGTCGCTGTTGAGCCGCAGGCTGTTGAGGCCCATGCGTGAACGGTTCTGTTCGAGGAAGAATCCGCTGAGCAGCAGCACGTCACGCCCGCGATCACGCAACGCCGGCACCCGCAGCGGGTACACGCTCAGACGGTGGTAGAAGTCGGCACGATAACGGCCGCTGCGCACTTCTTCGGCCAGGTCGCGGTTGGTGGCGGCGATCAAGCGCACATCGACCTGATGCTCCTTGTCCGAGCCCAGACGCTGCAACTGGCCGCTCTGCAAAACCCGCAGCAATTTGGCCTGCACCGTTAGCGACAACTCGCCGACTTCATCGAGAAATAGCGTGCCGCCATTGGCCAGTTCGAATTTTCCGCGCCGGTCACTGGTGGCGCCGGTAAACGCGCCGCGTACGTGGCCGAACAACTCGCTTTCCACCAGCGTATCGGGCAGGGCGGCGCAGTTGAGGCTGATGATCGGTTTATCCGCGCGTGGGGAGGCGGCGTGAATGGCTTGGGCGACCAGTTCTTTGCCGACCCCGGTTTCGCCGGTGATCAACACGGTCAGATCACTGCCACCCACCAGATTGATTTCTTCCACCAGGTGTTTAAGGGCTTTGCTCTGGCCGATCATTTCGCGGTGCTGCTGACCGCTGGCCTGGCGGTAGACCTCCGCGCGCTGGTGTTCGTCTTCGGCGCGAGTCGCCAGACGTTCGATGCGCTCGGCGGCGTTGACCGTGGCCGAGGCGAGGCTGGCGAAGGCTTGCAGCGCATCCAGTTCGATCGGTTCGAAACGCTCGGGATCCAGGGCGTCGAGGGTGATCAGCCCCCAGAGCTTTTCATCGACGAACAACGGGCAGCCGAGGCAGTCGTGGACTTCGAGGTGATCGTCGAGGCCGTCGACCAAGCCGTCGTAAGGATCGGGCAAGTCACTGTCAGCAGCGAAGCGGGTCGGCCCTTTGCCTGCCAGTAACACTCCGAAGCGCGGATGCTCGCTGACTTTGAAACGTCGGCCGAGGGTGTCGGTGCTCAAACCGTCTACCGCCAGCGGCACCAGCGCTTCGCCGTCCAAGCGCAGTAGCGCGGCAGCGTCGCAGGGCAGCAGGGCGCGCATGGCTTCGAGCAGGCGTCGGTAACGCTCGCCCTCGGGCAGTTCGCGAGAGAGGTCGGAGACCAGAGGCAGCAGGGCGGTGAGCAGGGATTTGGCGGACATGGTTTTGTAGTCAAAGAGACAAGATGTAGTCGTGTTGACTATAAATAGCTTCGAGTCGATATGACTACTTAAATTTTAAGTTATTGTTTTGTATGGGAAATAAAGTTGGCACGGAAGCTGATAAGCCTAAGGTAACTTTCAAGAAAATGCAGGAGTCACCCTTATGCTTAGCGTCCAGGATGGTGCCATCGTCAAATCCACCGTGCCTCTGCTGGAAAGCGGCGGTGAAGCGTTGATCACCCACTTCTATCGCATGATGCTCTCTGAATACCCGCAAGTGCGGCCGCTGTTCAATCAGGCTCACCAAGCCAGCGGCGATCAACCCCGTGCCCTGGCCAACGGCGTGCTGATGTATGCGCGGCACATCGATCAACTCGACCAGTTGGGCGACCTGGTGGCGAAGATCATCAACAAACACGTCGCCCTGCAGATTCTGCCGGAACATTACCCGATCGTCGGCACATGCCTGCTGCGCGCCATCTCTGAAGTGCTCGGCGAAGAGATCGCTACGCCTGAGGTAATGAGTGCGTGGGGCGCGGCCTATGGGCAACTGGCCGACATCCTGATCGGCGCCGAAACCGCCATCTATGATCAGAAAGAACACGCCGTCGGCGGCTGGCGTGGCGCGCGCGAGTTCATTGTGGCGGCCAAGGTCGAGGAGAGCGCGGAAATCATTTCGTTCTACTTTGAACCTGCGGACAAAGGCCCGATTCTCGCGGCCGAGCCGGGTCAGTACATCGGTATGAAGCTGATCCTCGATGGCGAAGAAATCCGCCGCAACTACTCGCTGTCGGCGTTGGCGAACAAAGGCCAGTACCGCATCAGCGTCAAGCGCGAGCCGGGTGGCCGTGCGTCCAATCATCTGCACGATCAATTGCAGGTTGGGGCGAGTATTCTGCTGTTCCCGCCATCGGGTGAGTTCACCCTGACGGCCAGCGACAAGCCGCTGGTACTGATCAGTGGTGGCGTCGGGATCACCCCGACCCTGGCGATGCTTGAAGCGGCGCTGCAGACCAAGCGCCCGGTGCACTTTATCCACTGCGCACGCAACGGCAGCGTCCATGCGTTCCGCGACTGGATCGATGGTTTGGCTGAGCGTCATCCGCAACTCAAGCGTTTTTATTGCTACGCCGAAGATGACGGTGTGAGCCCGGCGGCGGACAACGTCGGGATGTTGAACCAGCAATTGCTCGGCGAATGGCTGCCGGCGCAGCGTGATGTCGATGCTTACTTCTTGGGGCCGAAAGGCTTCATGGCGGCGATCAAGCGCCATCTCAAAGCGCTGGGTGTGCCAGAGAAGCAGAGCCGGTATGAGTTCTTTGGCCCGGCGTCTGCTTTGGAATAATCCTTCAGGCCGAGTCGTTTGCATCGCGGGCAAGCCCGCTCCCACAGGTTTAGCGTCGTCCACAGATTTTGTGTGCGCCATCAATCCTGTGGGAGCGGGCTTGCCCGCGATGGCATCACCACGGTCTCGATTCTTAAAAAGTGTTTAAAGGTTAATCGTTTCTTAACCGGTTTATCGTTTATTCCCCGATGCTGATGATAGGCGCTCGTTCGTTCACCTGATCAGGATCGCTCCCATGTCGCACATCATCTTCTCCCCTCGTTTCAGCCTCGCTGCGCTGAGCCTGTCGGCTTCGCTGTTGGCCAGTCCATTTGCTTGTGCCGAATCGGCCTTGATCACACCGCAGACCCTGATCGTCGATCAGAGCCTGCCCAAGGCACAGGTTGAGGCCATGGAGCTGGCAGCGCGGCGTTATGGCAGTTTCTGGAATTCGGGTGAGGAGGCATTGGCCATCGCAGCCTTGTCGCCGCAGTTTGTCGACAAGACTCCGCCTGAAGGTCGGGTGCAGGGGCCGACCGGGCCATTGCTGGCGTCGAAGTTCTTTCGCACAGCGGTGCCGGACCTGCGCTGCGACATTGAGCAAATGATCGTCGCCGGTGATCGCGTGGTGGTGCATCTGCACTTTCACGGGCACTTCAGCGGCACGTTCAAGGCTCTCAAAGGGCAGGGCCAGCGTGTAGACTTCCGGGCAACCGATATCTATCAGATCGACAACGGTCGCATCGCGGCCAATTGGCATATCGAAGACAACATCAGCCTGATGGCGCAACTGCACGCGCAGCCGCCAGCCAGCTGAACCATGGACATAAAAGGGAAACGCGATGAGCGAGGAAACGATTCGATTGGGACGTGAGCGGCGCTTTCTGGTGCTGCTGGGCATCATCTGCCTGGCGCTGATCGGTGGGGCGCTGTACATGCAGATCGTACTGGGCGAGGCGCCATGCCCGCTGTGCATCTTGCAGCGTTATGCGTTGTTGCTGATTGCGCTGTTCGCGTTCATTGGCGCAGGCATGCGCACCCGGCGCAGCATCACGGTGTTTGAAGTGCTGGTGGTGATGTGTGCGATTGCTGGCGCTGGCGTCGCTGGGCATCACGTTTACACCCAGTTCTATCCGGCGGTGAGCTGCGGCATCGATGTGCTGCAGCCGATTGTCGATGATCTGCCGCTGGCGAAGATCTTCCCGCTGGGCTTCCAGGTCGACGGTTTCTGCTCGACGCCGTACCCGCCGATCCTCGGCCTGTCGCTGGCGCAATGGGCGCTGGTGGCGTTCGTGCTGGTGGTGATTCTGGTGCCACTGCTGACCTCGCGTAACCGAAAAACCCTGCGCTGAGTCAACTTTTCAACGCTTTGGCCGATACAGAAAGCGCCCCGATTTGCGGATCAGCAAACCGGGGCGTTTTGCATTTCAGAGTGTTTGTGAGTTCACCGTGACGAACGGCAATAGAGCGTGCGACAAGTGTGCGACATGTTGTCACATAGGCGGCGTCGCAAGCGGTTTCACAGACACGGATTGGTGTGCTGTTACAAAAAAGGATTGGTCTGTTTCGCCGTTTTTCGTGTTTTGAACGCAAGTGCCAGATCAGGCATTTTTAACAAGCGTTGGGATATGGCCAAAAGCCTTTGAATATCAGGCTTTGCGCAGTTCTGGCCCTCGGAGAAAGCCTTCAGAGCTGTCTGAACTGACGCGGATACACCTACTATTTTTGGTGTTTTTGTTGAGAATCGATTTCGATAACATGCGGCACTTTTGCAAAAATGGCGATGGATTGTTGCTCGAACGGATAAAAATTATTTCGGGATAAGACATGGTGTATAGGGCGCTACCTATCTACAATCGCCCGCATTGAATTCCCGGCACTGTTCAGCCTTTATTAAGGAACTGAGCAGAAAGTCGGGTGTCGAGCAAGCCGTAAGGCTGGTGAGACACCCAGGTGTCGGTGCCTTCCAACTTTCCGCACCAAATGGAATTGGTCTGTAACAAGGCCTTTGACCACGAATTCGAATAAGAACTTAACGCTGTCCCGGGATTTGTCGAGCGTCTGACGCGCGGCGGGCGGCCCTTATTCAATCCAAAGAAAATGCCAACCCTTGGCAGGGTGAAGTGTTGGCGATCAAACCCCAACTGCATTGCGCAAGCTGC
>NZ_JBIUWM010000089.1:12677-13934 GCF_044743445.1 Pseudomonas sp. NPDC087615
CCCAGATTACTAGGCCGAGTGCCGCGGCTCGGCACGATGTTGCTGGGAGGCTGCAACATGACCTTGCTCAATCCAACGGGCCAGATCGGCCTGGAACAGCGCAACCTGATCATCACCGCGACCTTGCTGATGCTGTTGGTCGTGGTGCCGGTTATCGTCATGACCTTCCTGTTTGCCTGGAAGTACCGCGCGTCCAACAAGAACGCCGTCTACACCCCGAAGTGGTCGCACTCGACCAAAATCGAAGTGGCGGTCTGGACCATCCCGGTGCTGATCATCGTTGCCCTGGGTTACATCACCTACATTTCGACCCACGAATTGGACCCGTATCGTCCGATTGAATCCGACGTCAAGCCTGTGACCATCGAAGTGGTCGCGCTGGACTGGAAGTGGCTGTTCATCTACCCGGAACAAGGCATTGCCACGGTCAACAAGATCGTGTTCCCGGCGCACACGCCCATCAACTTCAAGATCACCTCCGACGCTGTGATGAACTCGTTCTTCATCCCGGGTCTGGGCGGCCAGATCTACGCGATGGCGGGCATGCAGACCAAGCTGCACCTGATCGCTGACCGCAACGCTGAAATGGACGGTATCTCCGCCAACTACAGCGGCGCGGGTTTCACCGGCATGAAGTTCAAAGCCATCTCGACGACTCAGGAAGATTTCGACGCCTGGGTAAGCGAAGTCAAGAAGTCACCTAAACAGCTTGATCAAGCTGAATACGCAGCCCTTGCCAAACCGAGCCAGAACAACCCAGTCGAGCTCTACTCGTCGGTCACGCCTAACCAGTTCCAGATCATCGTCGACAAGTACGAAGGTATGAAGCCGGGCAAGCCGCTGAAGCACGAGAAGAAAGAGAAAGAAGTGGCGGCCACGGATATTGACTCGAGTTCGCATTCAGCTGCCGGGGCAGAGGAGTAAACGATGTTTGGTAAATTAAGTTGGGAAGCAGTCCCATTCCACGAGCCGATCGTGATGGTGACCATCGCCATGATCGCCCTCGGTGGTCTGGGTCTGTTCGCTGCAATCACTTACTTCAAGAAGTGGACTTACTTGTGGACCGAGTGGCTGACGTCGGTCGACCACAAGAAAATCGGCGTGATGTACATCGTCGTGGCCATGGTCATGCTGCTGCGCGGCTTTGCCGACGCGATCATGATGCGTACCCAGTTGGCCATGGCCACCGAGGGTTCGCCTGGCTATCTGCCGCCTGAGCACTATGACCAGATCTTCACCGCTCACGGTGTGATCATG
>NZ_JBIUWM010000089.1:13944-14352 GCF_044743445.1 Pseudomonas sp. NPDC087615
CCTGATGAACCTTGCAGTGCCGCTGCAGATCGGCGCGCGTGACGTTGCCTTCCCGTTCCTGAACTCCCTGAGCTTCTGGCTGCTGGTATCGGGCGTTGTGCTGATCAACCTGTCCCTGGGCGTCGGCGAATTCGCCAAGACCGGTTGGGTTGCCTATCCACCGTTGTCGGGCCTGCAATATAGCCCTGGCGTGGGGATGGACTACTACATCTGGGCGCTACAGTTATCCGGGTTGGGTACGACGCTGACGGGGGTCAACTTCCTGGCCACCGTGCTGAAAATGCGTACCCCTGGCATGAAACTGATGGACATGCCGATCTTCACCTGGACCTGCACCTGGGCAAACGTTCTGATCGTGGCTTCGTTCCCGATCCTGACCGCTACCCTGGCGCTGCTGACACTTGACCG